>JASFMT010000193.1:0-6999 GCA_050117455.1 Gammaproteobacteria bacterium
AATAAAAGTTATGTTGCCCCAGTTAAATACGAGATGGGTGGCAATACCCGCGGTGTATTCTTCAACTTCCACTGGATCAGGAAAAAGGCCGGGGATGCTTTCGTTCAAGGTGTCCCGGTTATTAATTATGCTATTACTAAGTCCATCCGTTTCCTTGATGTTGTTTATGTAACCTACACCGATATCAAAAGAGATCGTGTCACCTTGGTAGGCATAACCAAGATTAACGCCCATATTATCAATGGCATTGTCGCCGCCACTTTCCATCAAATCTCCATTAAACATATACAGTGAAAAATAAAAATTCCTGTCATAGTTCAGGACAATTGCAGACTCCCGGCTTTCGCCAATCTCCAGTGTGAACGGGTCAGAGACCATATTTGTTTGGTAATTACCAAACGGAATATAGATGTGTCCGACTTGTAGCGAAAATGAGCTAAGGAAAGGATTACCAAATTCTATGTAAGCTTCATCGACAAGCATGCCGGTTTGACCCTGTGCATGCAGGTGTGGAATATTGTCGCTGAATTCTTCGTGAAGCAGCAAGACGTGCCCGGAAAACCAATTTGTGATTTCTGCATCCAGCCCGACTTCGATAGTCGCCAAAACCAAATCGCTATAGCTTTCACCGTCAAAGGTTTCTCCAAAAAACATTTCGGTTTCCAGCAGGCCACCGATTTCCGTGGTGGCTGCAAGAGATGTCTTGGGAAGGCATGCCAGGATGGTGCTACAAATCAACCCTGCCACCGGGGCAGGCATACTAATACGATGCGAAAACATCAACTGTCTCCCCATTATTTTTATTGCACCCCGAATACGAATGTGCTCGAAAAGACCTGCTGCTTAATATTGCGCCTCAGATTTGCAGTTTACATCGCCATGGGTGGTTAATTTTTTTAATTTTGCAGTTAAAGGCGCTGCTGATTATTGAGGCTATTATATATTAATTTAGGTCTTTTTCACGAAAATTTGCCTTGAACTCCGGCAGGTTATTGAATGTCGTTGAAAACACGAATAATCCAATGGCATACAAAAGAAATAAGCAGCATGCAAAAATAGCCTGGTACTCTGCCAGCCCCATTGTGTTCAGGAGATGCGGATTATTCCAGATGATCGAGATGCACCAGGACTTCGGAGAGTTCGGCGACTACTTGCTGCAGGTGTGCCTGGTCACCGCTGGCTTTGAAATTGTTTAAAGCGATATAGGACGTCGCCGGATGGATAATGGCATCGATAAGATTGCCAACATCACCGAAGTGGTCGTCTTTTAATGTATAGCCATATTTCTTCAGTTCGCCGCCCTGGTGCCACTTTTCTTCGATTTGCGCAAGGGACAACTGTTTCATCATTTTTGCGTTGGAGGTCACCACGTCAAGGACAGGTTTTGTATTCGGGTGTTTACGGGCGTATTCGTTACAAGCTTCAATACCAATCTGCATAAGCCGGGATTGTTTGGCGATCAATTGGTCAATATCATCGATGTCACCACTTTGCGCTTGAGCGATGGTTTCCTGTGCGATCCGTTTGTATTCTGCCAGATCTGCGGCACGGGCAACTGTTGTAAAAACCGCTAATGTCAGCAACAACAAAGTATTATTGATGAGCTTAAGATAATAAGTATAAATGTGTTGGTGTTTTTTCATTATTATAATCTCCGTTGGGTTTAAATTTTTGTTGTCGAGGATTTACACTGCCCAACCCGGAATAGCCTTAATACAATTGTAATAGTTTCATAATATCGATTCATGTCAGGAGCGTTGGGTGGTAATGTTGCTGCCCTAAGGTTAACCGCACATTTTTCGGGTACATCAAGACGTTCTAAGTCACTAGCTGGATGCTACAATTGAGATTCATAAACTGTCAAGAAATTAAAAAGAGGTGACGAGCCGATTGCGCATGTGTGGTTGCTCTGCGACAAGGATGGGAATTTATAAAATCTAGTATGCCTACTACTACTTAGCGCAGTATAGTTAAGCTTACGTCAGTGGCGGGTTATCCTGGATAGTATTGCGAAAAATCCCTGCAAAAGGTCTCGCGCTGAGATTATTTTCAAAAGCTTCCGATTTGTATTGGTTAGCAATTGGGTTCATCATCGCCATTGGGGTTGAGGGAATGACGCCAGAATTGATCTTCCCGTACGAATAACCGGCGAGTTTCCTGCGGTCCCCACGTCCCAGCGCTGTAGGTATGAATATAGTCGCGGTCGGTTGCCCAGACGCGTAGTATGGGATCGACTACCCGCCATGCCCATTCCACTTCATCAAAGCGTAGGAACAGACTCTGGTCGCCTTCGATAATGTCAAGCAACAGGCTTTCGTAGGCATCAAGTCTGTCAGACGGTTGGGCATTGCTGAAACTGGCGTCCAGGCTAATGGAGCGGGTTGCCATGGTAAAACCGGGTTCCTTGACCTGTAGTTCAATACGCAGGCATTCCTGAGGTTGAATACCCAGTAAAATCCAGTCCGGTTTCAGGCGGTCCACCACGGTATTGCGAAACAGGTGTTGCGGTGGATGCTTGAAGCGAATGCTGATTGTCGATTGGGTTTCCGCCAGGCGTTTGCCGGTGCGTAGAAAAAAAGGCACATCACGCCAGCGCCAGTTATCGATATAAAATTTATGCGCAGAGTAGGTTTCCGTAGTACTGTCCGGCTCGACGTCTTTTTCTTCGAGATAGCTTTTTACCTTAGTTCCATTGACCATGCCGCTGGCATATTGAGCGCGAAATGACATGGCGCGAACCGCGCTTTGCGAGATCGGCCGGATGGATTTAAGCACTTTGACTTTTTCATCACGCAGTGCTTCGGCATCCATGGTAGCCGGGGGTTCCATGGCGACCAGAGTTAGCAGCTGGAGTAAGTGGCTCTGCACCATGTCACGAAGCGCCCCGGCACTGTCGTAATAATGGGCTCGGTTTTCGATGCCGCCGGTTTCGGCGTGGGTGATCTGGACGTGGTCAATATAGTTACGGTTCCATAAGGGTTCCAGCATCACATTGGCAAATCGAAATACCAGAATGTTTTGCACCGTGCCTTTACCCATGTAATGATCGATCCGATAGACCTGTTCTTCCCGCAGATATTTGTGCAGTTTGCGTTGCAGGATTTCAGCACTCTCCAGGTCTGAGCCAAAGGGTTTTTCAATAACCACGCGCCGCCAGCCGTGGGTTTCGTCAATAAGTTTTGATTCGCCCAGTTTTTGAATAACCATCCCGAATTCGGCGGGACGCAACGCCATGTAAAATGCGGCGTTCGCGGGAAAATCAGATTTATTATCAAGCGTGCTTTTGATGGTTTCATAGAGCCCATCGTCGTAAAGATCGCCCTGCAAGTAACGCAAACGGCCGGCAAAGCGATCGTAGACTTCCTCGTTGATGCCGCCACGCACCTTGTCGGTGATGAAATTTTTCACTTCATTGCGCCAGCTATCGTCGTTCCACTCGCTGCGTCCCAGGCAGAGTATATAAGAACCTTCGGGAATCTGGTGTTCCCCTTCCAGGTGGTAAAGGGCAGGCATTAATTTATTCTGGGATAAGTGACCGGTCGCGCCAAAAATGACAAAAGTACACGGTTCGACGATATTCATAAAATAACAGCTCCTGGAAAGTGACTATTGTCCGGTTTTGGCCTGCAGCCAGTCGGTATGGAAAAACTCGCCGCGGCTCTTATCGATGCGTTCATAACTGTGGGCGCCAAAATAGTCTCGTTGTGCCTGCAACAGGTTGGCGGGCAGTTGGGAAGCGCGGTAACCATCATAAAATGCCAGCGCGGCGGAAAATGCCGGCACCGGGATTCCGCATTCGATGGCGAATTGTATGGCCTTGCGCCATGCCGACTGGTTTTCGGCAATGGCGTTTTTGAAAAAATCATTTAACAACAGATTTTCCAGCGACGGGTCAGCGTCGTAGGCCTGCTTAATGTTTTTCAGAAAGCGGCTGCGAATGATACACCCGCCACGCCACACCATGGCGATGTTGCCATAGTTGAGTTTCCATTGCTGATTGCCGGCGGCCTGCTGCATCAACATAAATCCCTGTGTGTAAGAAATTATCTTTGATGCATAAAGGGCGTCTTGTATATAACGAATCATTTGCGGCTCGTGTTCAACCCTGGAGGTGTCGGGCCCGGACAATACCTGGCTGGCTTTTTCCCGCTGCGATTTCAGTGACGATAAGAACCGCGCAAATACCGCTTCGACAATCAGTGTCAGCGGAATGCCGGCTTCAATGGCATCCTGGGCGGTCCATTTGCCGGTACCTTTTTGGCCGGCGCTATCCAGGATTTTATCGACGAGGGGCAGTCCGTCTTCATCTTTTACCGCCAGAATATCCGCGGTAATGTCTATGAGGTAGGACTCCAGCACGCCGCTGCGCCATTCGTCGAATACCTGTTGCACGGCTTCAATGGGCAGGCCCAATCCAAAGCGTAATAACTGGTACGCTTCACCGATGAGCTGCATGTCCCCGTATTCGATTCCGTTGTGCACCATCTTGACGTAATGCCCGGCACCACCGCTGCCGATCCAGTCACAACAGGGTTCATCATCCACCCTGGCGGCGATGGCCTGAAACATGTCTTTGATTTCCGGCCATGCTTCTTCGTGACCGCCGGGCATCAGGGAAGGGCCGTGGCGGGCGCCTTCCTCGCCACCGGAAACGCCCATACCGACATAATAAATGCCTTTCTCCTGCAGCATGTCACAGCGGCGCTGAGTGTCGGTGTACAGGGAATTGCCACCATCGATAATAATGTCCCCCGCTTCAAGATATTTCAGCAATTCATTGATAGTGGCATCGACGGGTTCACCAGCTTTGACCATCAACATGATTTTGCGCGGCCTGGTAATACAGTTGCACAATGCCTCGATGGTATGGCAGCCAGTGATGGCCTTTTCGTGGGCCGGCCCTGCAATAAACTCATCGACCCGCCGGGTGGTGCGGTTATAAACCGCCACGCCGTAGCCCCGGTCCACAAAATTCAGCACCAGGTTCTGGCCCATGACAGCCAGTCCAATCAGTCCAATGTCAGCTTGGGACATAATGGTTTCCTTTGTCGTTGTTGTTACGATGGCTCAAGCGCCATGACGTTGGGCAATCGTTTGACTGCTTTCCAAGCAATGAACGTTCCACAATGGGTAGCGCGCGAGGCGCCTGTCCATTTGTTCTGTCTGACCACAAGTGTAGCAGTGTGATCAATGATTTAGAAAAAGAGTTAACCGACCGATGGTTTGCCGTTGGACCGGTGTTGAACAAAGATTAGGCTAAAAAGAATGCACCATATCGACTGACCATTAGACAATGTCGCGACTTGTGGGTGCAATGACGAGGATTGAAGAAAAGTTAGTAAATGGGGGAGGGCAATAAGGCCGTCTGGCATTGAATGGGTATCAATGCCAGACAGTCAGTGGACCTGTGGTATCGATGTCTAATCCTGAGCGATCAGGTTTTTAATTTCTGCTTCCAGCTTCGATTTATCTTTGCTGTTAAAGCCCATGTGGGTGAGATGTATGTTCCCTCTGCGGTCAATCAGATAAGAACTGGGCATACCTTTTACCTGAAAGGCGCTGGCCGAATCACCGCTGGGATCGTGGGCGATGGTAAAACTGTAGTTGGTGCCCATTTTTTCCAGAAACTGATCAATAACACCCCGTTTGGAGTCCAGGCTGACGGCGACGATTTTGAACCCCAAATCGCTGTAGCGTTGCTGCATTTCCTCCATCCAGGGAAACGACTTGCGGCAGGGCGGGCACCATGTCGCCCAGAAATCCACGTACACGACGCTACCCTTCAATTCACTGAGACTAATACTCTTATTGTCCAGTGTCTTTACTGACAATTCCGGTGCCGCTTTTGCCGCCAGGGCATCGTTGACCGCAAAAGTAAGCAGTACAAGTGCCATCAGTAAAAGCTTGGGTGATTTCGACCAGTAACAAAGTTTCTTCATGGGGTGTATCCTATTGATTTTAAATATAAAATATGGAGATCTGCGTGACAGATTCGTGATTTTTGACTGCCATACTTTGACTGTCAAGAATAGCTAAGAGTTCGTGCATCATGAATTGTACCAATCCCTGGCCGATACACTGATCTACCATGTTAGCGATACAATATTATCGTAATCTTATCGGTTTGAAACTACTGAATATTAAACGAATCCTAAAACTTGTGACCCGTTCAGCACACAAACACAGGCACCTAAAATCATGTTGATTAAACGACCCGAATCGATAAAACCGTCGGAAATTACGGATGAAACGCTTTATTACAGTCGGCGGCGGTTTTTAACCAGAACCGGTCAGGCCGCGTTAGGGCTGACCGCGGGACTGGTGCTGCCGGAATGGTTTGGATGGCGTAACGCACAAGCGGCCCTCAAGCTTGGTAAGATCCACTCCTCTCGTTACGCAGTGGACGAAGAGAAAACATCCTATGAGGATATTACGCATTACAACAACTTCTATGAATTCAGTACCGACAAGGAGGCGCCTGCCCGGCTGGCCAAAGATTTTCAAACCGACCCCTGGACTTTGCGCATTGACGGCGAAGTCAACAATCCTGCAACTTATCAACTGGAGGATTTTGTTAAACCCTACCGGCTGGAGGAACGGGTTTACCGGCTGCGCTGCGTGGAAGCGTGGTCGATGGTGATTCCCTGGGTTGGTTTTTCCTTTTTTGATGTGATTAAAAAAGTCGAACCTACATCCAGGGCCAAATACGTGGAGTTTACGACATTGCATGACCCCGAACGAATGCCTGGTCAGCGCCGCAATGTTCTGCCGTGGCCGTACGTGGAAGGATTGCGTATCGATGAAGCGGCGCACCCGCTGACCATTCTGGCTGTTGGCCTGTACGGTAAAGTGCTGCCAAACCAGAATGGGGCGCCTGTTCGTTTAGTGGTACCGTGGAAATATGGCTTCAAAAACATTAAGTCCATTGTGCGGATTCGCTTTACGGAGCAACAACCGAAAACTACGTGGAACATGGCCGGACCACAGGAATACGGTTTT
>JASFMT010000194.1:0-6982 GCA_050117455.1 Gammaproteobacteria bacterium
AACGGGCATTCCAATGTGGTTAACGTGCTGGGCGGCATGAGCGCCTGGGAAGGCGCGCGATTTGAAACGGCGAAAGACTAGTAAGCGCGCTTATTGTTGCATTATCTTCTTCTTACAAATTTATCGACTGCACGGCAGGCTCCTACGCCTTCGTTAAACACAGGGGACAGCAAACGAAGTATTTTGTACCGCAAGAGAAATACTTCCGCGCAGGTAAGGTTGCCGTTACAACAATTTGCGAATGAGTTTTTTCACTTCAGCGTGATTAAAGTTACGGCCACCGATGGCGCGATAAACAACCTTGCCGTCTTTGTCGATCAGATAAGTGGTCGGCAGGCCTTTTACATCATAGTCTTTGGAAACCGTACCCTCGCGGTCGAACAATATCGGGAATGATGGAAACACGGAAAGCTGGCCAAGATAGGGAAACACATGATCCGGTGATTCCCATTGGTTGACGGCAATGACAACAAAGTCTTTGTCTTTCAGGTCCTGGTATACCGCCTCCAGGGACGGCATTTCCTCGCGGCACGGCGGACACCACGTCGCCCAGAAGTTGAGCATGACCACTTTACCTTTATAATCCTGCAACGTGTATTTTTCACCGTCCATATCCTGCAACTCAAAGCCTGGCGCGTCAACGGGCTCTTTGAGCGGAGAGAGCTGGAACCCCAACTCCGCCGCTGACAGGGGACCGGCCAATAACAGTAAGGCCACTACCCGGGTCAGTGCTGTTAAAGCTTGCAACGATGACGGTTTATAACTCTGGCGCTGTCGCTGGTGCACAACGTAACCCCTTAATCGTGTTCTGATGTAACTCATCGCCTATCCTCCAGGTGTAAACCAGATCCAGACGGCTTTCCGGTGGTAACTTGATGGTGGTCATGCCCTGAATCCAGTCGCCCGGCTGAAAGGTTTGATCATCGGCCAGGATAGACCAGCGGTAAGATACCCCCATGGCTTCCCATTCCTTAACCCACTGGCTTTTGGTTTTGACCGGATGTGTTTCGCCACCGGGAGCAATATAACGCCAGTCGGCCACACGGTAACTGACCGGTTCGTCAATGGTATTGCGAATAATGGTGCCAAACACACAATAGCCCTTCATGCTGTCGATAATCCGCTGCGGTAACCCCCGTGAGCTGTAGACCGCCTTGACCATATCCGGCAACAGTTGAATAAGCTCAATACTGAATCCCTGCTGTTCCACTTTCCAGGTATATAAACCAGTCTGTGGATTTCTGGTTTCCTGCACCTTGGCGGCTAAAGCGTTAACGGGTGCTATAAAAAGAGCACAGGATAAAACGAAAAATGTTACCGGGATGGTGAACGATAACTTAGGCATACGCATGTCTTTCATATTCCATTGAACCGCTATCATGACTTACTCGGGTTTTCGCAGGGCAGATAGTCAATTCGACTACCGCTCTTTACACTCAGTTCACTCCGCCGGCGCCTCCGGATAATGCGCCGGATAGGGCGCCCTGGCCACGCCACTGGCGACAGCCGCCCGGGCAACGGCGGGAGGTACATATTGCATCAGCCGTGAATCGAACGGCTTGGGAATAATATAGTCTTTGCCAAATTCCATCGACGCCAGCTGGTAGGCTTTAAGTACTTCCGGTGTTACCGGCTCACGGGCCAGCTGTGCCAGCGCCTTGACCGCGGCGGCTTTCATGGCTTCATTGATCACACTGGCACGCACGTCCAGCGCGCCCCGGAAGATAAAGGGAAAGCCCAGCACATTATTCACCTGGTTGGGAAAATCACTGCGCCCGGTAGCCATAATCAAATCATCACGCGCCGCCGTCGCAACACCGTAAGCGATTTCCGGATTGGGATTGGACAGCGCAAACACCACAGGCTTTGGTGCCATGGTCTGTAACATGTCTACAGAGACCAGATCCGGCCCGGATACACCAATAAATACATCGGCATCCTGCATGGCGTCTGCCAATGTGCGTTGATCCGTATCATTGGCAAATTCCTGTTTGTACGGATTCAGATCATCACGGCCGGTGTGCACCACGCCTTTGCGATCCACCAGAAAAATATTGTTCTTGTTAGCACCCAGGGTAACAAGCAACCGCATGGCGGCAATACCCGCTGATCCGGCGCCCAGACACACCAGCTTGATATCCGGCAGTTGTTTGCCCTGAATGTCCAGTGCGTTCAACAGGCCTGCCGCAATAATAATCGCGGTACCGTGCTGGTCATCATGAAACACGGGGATATCCAGCTTTTCAATCAACGCTTTTTCGATTTCAAAACATTGCGGCGCGGCGATGTCTTCCAGATTAATGCCGCCAAAGGTCGGTGCAATATTGGCGACCGTATTAATAAACTCCTCATTAGTGGAAGCATTAACCTCAATATCAAACACATCTATGTTGGCGAAACGCTTGAACAATACACCTTTACCTTCCATGACCGGTTTGCTGGCCAGCGCTCCGCGGTTACCCAACCCTAATACGGCCGAGCCATCAGTGATAACACCCACCAGGTTACCCTTGGCGGTGTAACGATAAACGGTTGCGGGGTCATCGGAAATGGCAATGACCGGTTCCGCCACGCCCGGTGAATACGCCAGCGATAATTCCTGTTGGGTCTCACAGGGTTTTGTCGCGTGGATAGCGATTTTTCCGGGTTGCCCTTCGCTGTGATACGCCAGCGCCTTTTGCTTGAAGTCGTCGCTCATGATGCTTTAACTCGGTTAATTAGGTTCCTGCAATATTTGCATCGACGCGGGATGCTTTAGTGACATAACAAGCTGTCGCTTATAGGGAAACATCCAGCCTCGCGCCGTTACTGTTTTCCCTTTTAATTGTGTTAACGGCTGGTCCTTGAAATAGTGTAGATCATCCCTGTCGACCCGTAACGCGGCTTTGTTACCAAGATTCAGCCATAAATATCGCTTACCTCGGCCAATGCGGGTAACGGTACCCTGTATCCATTGAAAACCCCGGTCCCGTTTGCGCAATGACCGGGCATCCCGCGGCTGTTTAAACTGAGCGTTCCATACACCACGTTGCTGCTGCCGGGCGACTTGCTCCTGCGCCCGGTAACAGGCCATATAGCCAAGATTGGGCGGTACCACGATCCATAGTCCCAGCCCCTGGCGAATCAGTTGCGCCTGCAGATTTTTACCATCGGCGGTAAACACGTGGGCCAGCACCCGGCCGTGCCGGTCATGGGTTTCGCGATCCATATGCAATAATAAGTAGCGGCCTTTTTCATCCAGCGCCGATCGTACAAAGTCACGTGCGGCCCTGGCAAAAGGTTCGGCGGTTCCGGCTTCATGGTCGATTTCCGGGGTATTGATCCCGACAAATCGCACCAGCCGCCCGTCCCGTAGCCGGACGGTATCGCCGTCAATCACTTGCCGCACGCCGGCCTTTTCAACCTGGTTGCTGTCACCGGGTAGCTGTAAATCACAGGTAGCGCCCCATGCCAGCGACCACGGCATGGCAAGCCAACTGACAAGAAATAATCGTTGGACGAAATTGACGATCAGGAATGTGATATTGCGTTTACAAATAACGATACGTCCTTGTCGAAACCGCTCAGCAAATCAGGGGGTTTAGCTATATAAAGTTCAGCCAGATAAAGTTTAGCTATATAAAGTTTAGCCATAAAAAAAGGCGTCCGTTTCGAGACGCCTTTTTCCACGATATGTTTCCAGGATGTTATAACAGCCACGGACAACGTTCCCGGCCCCGGCTATCTTCTGGCGTTAGCGCTGATTGGTCATGCGAATACTGAACGACATGGTATTGCACGAGCAACCGGCGAACAGCAGCGCCCGGGAAATTACTTGCCTCTTTTGTACTTCTGACGGAATTTATCGACGCGTCCACCGGAGTCCACAATTTTCTGTTTGCCGGTATAGAACGGATGGCATTGCGAGCAAACGTCGATATGCAATTCCTTGCCAAGGGTGGAGTTAGTTTCAAAGGTGTTCCCGCAGCTGCAGGTAACTTTAATGGCCTGATAGTCAGGATGTATTTCCGCTTTCATTGTCTCATTGACCTCGTTAAACAAATTCGGTAAACCTGCCACGACAGGGAAAATAGTATTGCCAGCCTTACGGGGTTGAAATCAGCCGGGAAGCAAGCGTAAATGGTGCTCCCGTTATACCCGCTATATATGGTGGCAGATGGCGCCAATATCAAATTTTTGGCCACCCGCGGCTCGGAAAACGGCTAATTTTATGGGAATCCGGCCTCTGCCACAAGCCCGCCTTGCAATAATAGCTGTGTGACGTCAGGCAGGAGGGATGTTCACCTCGGCGGACGGCAACGCGAGAAAAAATAATACACAATAATCAATAAGTTATAATTTTTCGTCAGACGGGATTGTCGATATCGATGAAGCGGTGGGCGATACCAAAGTGCGCCGCCAGATGCTCCCCCAGGGCCTGTACTCCATAACGCTCGGTGGCGTGATGCCCCGCTGAATAGTAATGAATCCCGGTTTCCCGCGCCACGTGGACGGTTTGCTCGGAAATCTCACCACTGATAAAAGCATCCACGCCGGTACTAACTGCTTGTTCTATATAGCTTTGCGCCGCTCCGGTACACCAGGCCACGGTACGGATTTCCGGAGCGGTCCCCGGAATATGTAAAGGTGCCCTTCCCAACCGCGCTTTCAAATGCCCCGCGAGAGCTTCCGGTGACATGGGCTGTTCCAGCACGCCATAAACACCCAGTTCATCACCGGGGCCGCGGCCGAATCGCCCTTCCGTATTCAAGCCAAGCAGGCGTGCAAGCTGGGCGTTATTGCCGTAATCCGGGTGTGCATCCAGTGGCAAGTGATACCCCAATAAACTGACATCCGCCTGCAACAGGCGGGCGAGGCGGCGTTTTTTCATGCCGGTAATACACGGGTCCTCGCCTTTCCAGAAATAGCCATGATGCACCAGCAGCGCATCAGCGCCGTCATCAATGGCGGCATCCAAAAAGGCTTGACTCGCTGTGACACCCGAGATTATGGTTTGCACCTCGCTTTTACCCTCGACCTGTAAGCCATTGGGGCAATAATCATTAAATTGCGCTATCTCCAATAGATCGTTGGTATAGTTCGTTAGATCCGCTAAATTAACCATAAGCCGTACCTTGTAATTAGTAACCTGAGCCCCAATCGTAATAAAATTAATGGCCATGCAAAAGAACAAATCGTTAGCATTTATCTTTAAGTCCACCGTATTTGGACTGGCGGTTGCGTTTATTATTCTCATCTTCCGTCCAGACCTGCTGGGTCAGAATCGTCCGGTGGTGCAATTAAAGGAAGCGGCACCAAAACGGATCAACCTGTCCAATGATCTCGCCGGTGGCGCCGTTTCCTATGCCGATGCCGTTGATCACGCGGCGCCGGCGGTCGTTAACGTTTATACCACCAAGCTTGTCACGGAACGGGCCAGCCCGTTATACAAGGATCCATTCTTTCGATACTTTTTCGGCGATCAGCTGGCCCCCCGGCAACGGCTGGAAAGCAGCCTTGGCTCCGGTGTCATTGTCAGCGAAAACGGTTACATTCTTACCAACAATCACGTGGTGGAAGGCGCCGATGAAATCCAGGTGGCGCTGCGTGATGAACGCAATGCCGAAGCCAAGGTAGTCGGTACCGACCCGGAATCGGACCTGGCGGTACTCAAGATAAACCTGGATAATCTGCCGGCCATTACCCTGGGCCAATCCGAAGATTCCCGCGTCGGCGATGTCGTACTGGCCATCGGCAATCCCTTTGGTGTCGGACAAACCGTTACCGTGGGTATTATCAGTGCCATGGGCCGCAATACCGTGGGCATCAACACCTATGAAAACTTTATACAGACCGATGCGGCGATTAATCCCGGCAACTCCGGCGGCGCCCTGATTGATCCGTTTGGTAACCTGGTGGGTATCAACACGGCGATCTTTTCCAAGTCCGGCGGCTACCAGGGCATCGGGTTTGCCATTCCCGCCAAGTTCGCCATCGACGTCATGCAGCAGCTGATTCAACACGGACGAGTCATACGCGGCTGGCTGGGCATCGAGGTGCAGGATATAACTCCCGAACTGGCCGAGTCTTTTGGCCTGAAGGATACCCGGGGCGTTATTGTCGCCGGTATTCTGCGCGACGGTCCCGCCGCCAACGCGGGTTTGAAGCCCGGCGATATTATCAAAACCATCAACGACCAGGAAGTTCACGACACCCGGCAGGTGATGAATACCATTGCGAATATTACACCGGACGGTGACATTGTTATCGGCATCCTGCGCAAAGGTAAAACCCTGGACCTCGAAGGCAAGGTGGGCCAGCGACCGGAACAACGCCGCGCGCCCCAGGTACGATAATTAAATTAAGTAAAAGTATTAATTCCGAGGCGGTGTTTGCGCTGATACATAAGCGAGCAACGCCGCAATCTGGCCGGGATAATAAAACGGATTACTTTGCAATACATCGTGCCCCGCTTTCAAAGCTTCCGTCACGTTATTTTTAAACACACCTTGGTTACCCTGCCGGTTTAGCTGGCGGCTTAATGAAACAATGGCGGCGGAAGCCGACGGCAACGGCGCATCTTCAATTACAGCGTTACCAAAATCACCCGGCAACAGGGGACGGTCAGTATGCTGCCAGCCCGTTTCACCGTAAAACCGCTGCCAGGCAATCTGCAACCATTGCTCCACCCGCTTACGATCCTGTTTGTCACCGGTAACCTGGTACCACGCCCACAATCCCTGCGCCGCAAAAGCATAATCCTCCAGTAACGCCCCACCCATTGACCCTGAATCGGCTGTGGCGCGCAACAAAGTCTTGCCGTCCCACAAGCGGTTAACCAGGTAATCGCGGATTTGTCGCGCGGCTGTCTTGAATTGCGCGGCGGCCGCCGGATCTTTGTCCGTATAAACGCGCGCCGCTTCGGACAGGGCGTGCAACGCCAAACCGTTCCAGCCCGCCAGTTGCTTGGTATCCACCGGTATGGCGCGCTGTTGCCTGGCCT
>JASFMT010000195.1:0-6974 GCA_050117455.1 Gammaproteobacteria bacterium
TGTTCGTTAAACCGCCGGGGCACATCAGGGTGGGCAAATAAGACTTTCAGTTCCGAACCGAACACAAAGGTATCGTTGACCGATGCCCAATACAGGGGCTTGATGCCAAACCGGTCCCGGACCAGAATCAACCTGTCACGCTCTTTGTCGAACAGGGCAAAGGCAAACTCGCCACGCAAATGGGGCATCATTTCTTCCAGCCCAAAGCGCGGATATAAATGTAACACCAGCTCTGAATCACTCTTGGTCCTGAACCGGGCACCGCGGCTGGTGAGATCGGCGCGAATACGCTTGTAGTCGTAGAATTCGCCATTATGGGCCAGCATCAACTGGTTGTCGGCGGACATAAACGGTTGCCGGGCGCGTTCTTCATTAAGGTCGATAATGGACAGCCTGGCATGGCTGAAACCCACGCCCCGGCCTTCCATCTGTTTCACGCCGAAACCGTCCGGTCCGCGATGGTGCTGTATGGCCGCCATATTAGCGAGCAATTGCATATCGATGGGCTTGTTAGGCTCTGCGTGCATGTAGCCTGCTATTCCGCACATAAAATCAAAACTCCTTAATAAATTCAGTTACCAGTTGTGCTGCACCAGGCAGGTCAGCAAAGCCATGCGTATAAACACGGCGCTCCTGGCCTGGGCAAAGTACCAATTGCGCGGCGTATCATCCAGGTCGGTGGATAACTCCTCGCCTCGCGCCAGGGGATGTAAAACAATGGCGTCTTTTTTAAACGGCGAATCCTTTGACAATTTATATTCCTTGCCAATCTCCTCATAGGTGTCGCCGACCCAGGCGATGGAATTGATGTAAATCACATCAAGTTCCGGCAGCTCTTCGTTCAGGTTGCTGCTCACGCGCACATTGAGGCCTGTGGTATCGAGGTATTCTTTCTGGGTTTTGTCGAAGACTTCATCGACATCCTTGCAGATGATCACCACTTCGGTGAAACTTTTGGGGAACAAACTCAGCAAATACAACAGTGACCTCACTGTGCGCATAGTACTGGGTACGCCAATAATGCCTATTTTTGCTGCATCCTTGGGGGCGATATTCTCATCGAGCAATTGCGGCCGCCACTTGGCCAGCGTATAGACATCGGCCAACGCCTGGGTCGGGTGTTCATCGGTCCCGTTACCGGCGTTCACGATGGGAATGCGCAAATTCTTCAGCATTTGATAAATGGAATCATTCTGTGATTCGCGCAACACCACCAGGTCGCCGTAGTTATTAAGCATCTCCGCGACATCCGACAATGACTCGCCTTTGGCGATGCCGGTGGTCGCCGGGTCGGTAATGGACATGATGTCGCCACCCAGCCGATGCCATGCACTTTCGAAGGACAAGCGGGTTCGCGTGCTGGGCTCGTAAAAGGCGCTGATTAGAATCTTGCCCACCAGCGGCCGCCGCGTTTGTTGCGGCACCGCCTCGTGCTTGGCCGCCAGGCGGCACAGCTGGCATATTTGATCGTGCGTGAACTGCCGGGCTGACACAATGGAAAAATTAGCCAGGTCCAGTAAGGGCGTGGGATCTTCCGGCACGTTTTTCAACAGCGATAACGGATGCTCTATACCTTCGGTGACATCTTTTTCAGGCATAGACTCCCGTAACATGGGACTTAGAGGTTTTACCATTGCTCTCCCCTTTTCCAGTCACGAATAAGAAACCCTAGTAAAACAATCGGTGATATAACCGTCATGACAAACGCGATACTCACCAGTGTCGAAAAAAATCCTAATGATGCCGTCATCTTGGACCCTCGCCTGACAGTTTGTGCCATTCAAATTGCTGTGGCCAAAGTAAAGAGCTTATTACAACAATTAACATGGAAACCATGGCACCGATCAATGCAGCCACATAAAAACCAATAGCAAAATAAGAATAAAGGCCTATGGCTGTCCCCAGCACCATGGCCAGTGAAGCGCCGACAGCGTTGCTCCGTTTCCAGTAAAGGCCCGCCACAATGGGCCAGATCGTGCTGGCGACAAACGCTCCGGTAAAATAAAGTAGCTCAGCCAACGTGGTTAGCCGAGGCAAACACACCAGCCATGTCATTACGCCCAGTAGCAAAATTACGATTTTGGCCACCATATGCAGCTTTTCATTATTGGCGTCAGGATTGATGTGCCCTTTGTAGATATCCTGGGTAATTAAGTCGGCGGTGGCCGCCAGCAGGGAGTCAAGACTGGAGGCCAGCGCGGAAAACACCACAATAAACACCAAAATCGCGCCGCCTACACCCAGTATCTTCGCCGCAATCATGGGGCCAACCATATCGGCCGCCGGCACGTTTAAGTCGAGCGCGGGGGTCGCCAGGGCGATAAATCCCGCGACAATCGGGATCGGCAACCACATAACGCCGGCAATAAAATAAGCCGGCATCCCCACTCCTTCGCGAAACGCAAAGGCGCGGCTCCACCACACGTTGGAATGGAAAATCTCACCCACGCCAAACAATAAATTATTAAACAAAAACATAATCGCTGCCGGCATCAGAAGATTCAATAACTCCGGCCGCTCCTCCAGTACGGACTGGTGAATCTCCTCAAATCCCACTTCGGCAATGGCCAGGTAGGCCAGTACAACGATGCCCACTAATATAATAATCGTCTGGATAAAGTCGGTGCCTATAACCGCGCGCAAACCACCTAGCAATGTATAGATCACGCAGATGGTCACTATGACCGACATTCCATAGGTATACGGGATACCCGTAAGCGCGTTAATCAACACGCCACCGGCCATGCCCATACTCACCAGCCAGCCGAATCCATAAAATAACGATATCACCAGGAAAATCCGCCAGGCCGCTTTACCGTAGCGTTTACGGACAAAGTCACCGCTGGTGTATGAGCCGGGCATCAAGCCCCGGATGCGTTTGGCCAGGGGGGCAAATAACATGAGCCCCACGGCGCCCAGCGAATAGCCGGCCATACCCCATATACCTAACTGCAAAGATAATTGCGGCGCTGCCATGGTGGTATTACTGGTTACCCAGGTGGCCATGGCGGTTGCGGTGGCCAGCGAAATACCGACATTACGCCCGGCCAGCATAAACTCATCCAGTTGCGTGGCCTTGCGGCCCCAATACCAACCGAGGGCAATCCAGACAAGGCTGAAGATCGCCAGGATTAACCAGCCCGTGGTGCTTTCCAGTATCGCGGAATTCACATCATTCATTTTTTCCGGCCTTTCTTATTTCGGTTATGACTTCTGCGGTTGTCATGACCCGCGCATAACGGTCCCGGATAGTACTGATCGTGGCGTTGTGCAGCTCCGGTGTTACCGTGGCACAGGCATCATTGACTAAGGTCGTATGGAAACCCAGGTCACAAGCATCGCGTACGGTGGTGGATACACACTCATTGGTGTAAACACCGCAAATATACAGACTATCAACACCCAGGTTTCGCAATATGTATTCGGTATTGGATGCGGTAAACACGCCACTGGCGGTTTTGTTGATGACAATTTCATCCCCCTTGGGGGCCACTTCCGGCAGGAACTCCGCATCCTTGGACCCGGGCGGCGCATGCAGGCCCAAACGCTTGTGGCCAACGCTGCGATCACGGCCGTCTTTCGTGAGGGATTGAATTCGGGTATGCATCACTTCGAGGTTCATATCACGAAAGGCATCCTGCAACCGGCGTACGTTGGGTAATACAACGTGATCGAGACGTTTAAAATAATATTCCTGGGCTTCATGAGGCACACCGGTATTTTCCACATCCTTAAAAACGCCATGTCCCGGCGCGGCATCCAGAAATTGTATATCGATAACCATTAAGGCAACGTGGTGTTGTTTTAATGCTTTTTTGACCTGCGGACTTTCGACGATACCTTCGCGGTAGGTCTCCCGCAGCGGGTCGATATTGAGATAATCCTCATTGAGGCCTTGCAGGCTGGTCTTTTTTATATCGTCGTTTTTATTTTCACTCATTGGTTTCACCGGCGATTCGGCACAGCGTATTCAACAATACGTTAGCACCTTTTTCGATATCGTCCATATCGGTCCACTCCGCCGCTGAATGACTTCGCCCATCCTTACTGGGGACAAACACCATGGCCGCTCGGGCAATAGACGCCATGATCTGTGTATCATGCGCAGCGCCGCTGGCCATTTGCAACGCGGGTATTTTCAATTCTTCGGTAACACTTTTTAATTCTTCAATTAGCCCCGTGTCACATTTGACCGGTGTAATCTCGCTTAACACCGAAAACTCAAACATGATATCCCGGCGCCGCGCGATGGCTGACAGTGCCCGGCGAAATGCGCCTTTCAAATCATCCAGCACACGCTGTTCGGTATCACGAACTTCCAGTGAAAACTCCACCTTGCCCGGTACCACGTTGGCGGCGCCCGGGCTGAGCTCCACCCGGCCAATGGTGGCAACACTGCGCTCGCTGCCATTCTCATCCAGGACCCGTTGAATTTGCGTGGCAAACTCAGCCAGTGCCTGTAATGCGTCGTTGCGCATGTGCATGGGTGTTGTGCCGGCATGATTCGGTATGCCGCTCAAACTGACATCCCACTTGAACAATCCGGCAATGGCATCAACCACGCCAACACTAAATCCCATCTGATCAAGGATGGGGCCCTGCTCAATATGCATTTCCAGAAAGGTATGGATGGACTCCGGGGTGCGCCGTGCATACAACGCCTGCATGGCATCGTAGCCCTGTTGCTTCATGGCTTCGATAACGGAGATGCCCTGCAAGTCGATGGCATTGTGGATACTTTCCGGGGTCAGTTTCCCTGCAATGGCCTGGGAACCCAACATACCGCCGAAGCGTCCTTCTTCATCACTGAAGGCAACCACTTCCAGTGGATAACGCAGCGGTACCGCTTCTTCTTTAAAGCGCCGCAGGCATTCCATCCCCACCAAAACACCCATCGCGCCATCCAGGTGACCTGCGCCCGGTACCGTATCGAGATGTGAGCCGGTCATGACCGAGGGACGCTTGCCATCCCAATCCAGCCGGCCATGAATATTGCCGGCGCCGTCCTCATAAATTTCGAGACCAGCATCGGTAAGCCGGTCTTTAAACCACTGGCGTCCTGCCATGTCACCATCGCTAAATGCCATGCGATAGATACCACCATCGTCGGCCCGGCCTATGGCCGCCAGGTGTTCGATGTCGTCTTTGAGACGCTGCGCGTTAACAGTCAATACCATAAATTCTAAGTCAGCCTTAAGTCAGTCTATTGTTGGATGTTCATTCTTTAGTGGACGTGGTTTTATTGCCATAAACAATCGCACCAAGCGTTGCCAAAAATACAATGCCACCAATCGCAAAGAAGATTAAAGCCCGTGACAGGGGATGATGTTTCACCTCGACATGAACCACATCGCTCCAGGTTTGCTGTCCTGTGTCATCAACAACACCAACGCGGTAGAAATAATCACCATCCGCGCGGCCGCTAACAAGACGCGCGGTGTCAGGACCCTGGTACAAAGTTTTGGGATCGTTAAATGAAGGATGCTGCGATTCCTGCAGCGTAAAGTCCGCCCCATCGCCATCACCCCATTCCAGCTGATAGTAACCGGCGGTCGCGACATCACTATTCGTTGTGAGCGTGACAGCACCATGGGCTAGCGGCGATAAACATAGCGCGACCCAGATCGCGAAAAAGTGGAACCGATTAATTTGTGATTTCACAAAATAATGCACGTGTAGGTTTTAAGGTTATGATTATTAAAAGATTTTTTGCGGATGTTTTGCCGTATTTGTTAACTTTGCGCGACGACACAACAAATACTTTTGTACAATAGTAATGGTTAGCATAACAAAACATCAGAATTGTTCAACTCGAATCCCCGAATACCACTAAAAATTGTTCGTACATTCACCGTGTTACGTCAATATAATAGTAATTGGCGCCCGGGTTAGCCATCGATCAACAACGATCGTGCGCACAATGAACGTGTCAACAACGCAGTACTATATACATCATACATCAGCACTTGTTATCGCTTATTTCGAAACTGACGCTTGTTTCGCAGAGTGCCAGTAAATCACAATAGCGGAAACTAACAACGCAGAAACGACTAATCCCACAGCCACTAATACGTTACTCAACCATCCAGGGGCAACCAGCAGCACGGCACCCAGCAACAACATCATGATCCCCGATAACAGTTTCAATTGCCGACCTTGCTCAACCTGCAATTTTTTTGCGCCGAAGGTAAAACTGAACACCAGCACAATCACTAACAGCGGTAGCACATAAATCAGGTTGTAAAATACCAGATATAAATAGTAGGTTGTGGCGGGCAGTGATTCCATGGTTAAAATCCGCGTATAAACCATGGGAAATCCCGCCGTGCATAACAATTCATAGAGATTGGCGAACGTCGCCAGGCCCAGTGTAGCGATAATGACCGCCGGCAAGTTATCCGTATTCACGAGCTGTCGTGTCCGCTGATACAGACCGGGTTTGGCACTCTCGGCTATGGACAACGACACGCCCTGTTTAAACCAGAAGTAATCTTTAATGTTAACCAGCGCCAGAGTCACCGCCACTATCCCGGCCGCAATGGTAATGGCATTCAGTTGCCCAATAGCCAGAAAGAGATTGAGCCAGGCGGTCATGAATAAAAAGTACATCACGCCGGAACACAGCACAAACACACTGCCAACTATTAACATGCGTTGGCGGCTACGGGTATGAACCAGCAGGCTCAATAAAAACAGCAACACAAAAAAAGCGCAGGGATTAAACGCATCGACACCGGCCAGAATAAGGGTGTACACCGGCAGCGAGTAATCTTTCAATGAAATTTGCCCCAGCAACGGCACAAATAACACAGGATCATCGGTGACGGATTTTATCTCTGGCCTGGCACCCGGTTGCCCCTGCTTTAACCATTCATGGCACCGCTGCAATTCATTTTTTAAGTATTGACCCATGTTAGCGGGGTTATCGTAGCCCACCAGCATATTGCCGCACCAGAAAAACGCCGGTACGGAAC
>JASFMT010000196.1:0-6971 GCA_050117455.1 Gammaproteobacteria bacterium
TATTCACGGCCCTGGTCATCCGCAACAACAATAGCAGATATAGCCACGAAAATCGCTATATTTATCATGATGTTATCCAAAAAGTACCGGTTATTGGTAAAAAATTGCAGATTAACAAGGTATAATCCTCGCTCTTTTACGGTCCCGATTTGTGTGATTGCTGGTACAAATTCAAACGTCGTCATGACGTGGCGGATGGGTTGTAACCGCGCACCGGACAAGCAACGCTGCGGCGCCTTAATATAATAAAAAACGGGACGGCTGCTAAAAACGACGGCAGGCTTTACAGTCAAGGATTTTCTTCATGCTAAATCAGTCTCACGACAAATCACTGCGATCGCTGGTCAAAGTGCTCGGCACACTACTGGGCGATGTGGTCCGCTCCCAGGAAGGCGACGAAGTCTTCAATGCAGTGGAAACCCTGCGCCAGGGATTTATCGCCATGCGCAAGGAAGACAATGACGACCAACGCGAGCGCCTCAATAAAATTATTGAAAGCCTTGACCCCAACGCGCTCTCACACGTTGTTCGCGCATTCAGTATTTATTTCAGCCTGATTAATATCGCCGAAGAGACCCACCAGCACTACCGCCGTCACCAGGAAAGCATACACGAAGGGCCTACCTGGCAAGGATCTTTTGAAGTGACTTTACGCGACCTGCGAAATGAAGGTGTTGGTCTCGAACAGCTGCAAACCATCCTTAACGAACTGCACTACCACCCGGTAATAACCGCGCATCCCACCGAATCAAAGCGACGCACCGTCCGTGATTTGCTGCGCAAAATCACCGTCATTAACCGGCGGCTCAATGAAAACAACCTCACCAAAGACGAATACGACGAAATTATTCAGCAGTTCCAGAACCTAATTCAAATACTGTGGAAAACCGACGAGGTACGCGCCTCGCGGCCACAAGTACGCGATGAAGTGGTTTATGGATTATCCTATTTCCGGGAATGCCTTTTTGAAGCCGTACCCCATATCTATCAGCAAATGGAGCGGGCCGTTGCGCGGGTCTATGAAGTGGGGCTGGATAATGAAAATCCAGCGTTTACCATTCCCAGCTTTTTGAATTTCGGATCCTGGATTGGCGGCGACCGGGACGGCAATCCCAACGTCAAGCCCGAAACCACGGAAATGGCCCTGTGGCTACAATCGCGTGCCGCCCTGTCCGAATATCTCGACCGAATCCAGCAATTGGTGGGCGTTCTAACGCACTCCATCAACTTGTGCACCCCAAGCGAAGACTTGCTTTATAGCCTGGCCAATTCACAACATTTATGGGCAAACGCCTTTCCGGACAAACCCAACCGTTTCGCCACCGAACCTTATCGGCGGAAACTGGCATTGATGCGTTACCGGTTAACACAAAGCCTTGCCTATGTTGATTACCGCCTCAATACCGACGAGGAAATTGCGCCGGAAGTGCTGGAACATCGTTACCGAAACGAATCGGAGTTTTTGCAGGATTTGCAGCAAATACGCAATTCCCTGATAAGCCATGGAGATCGGGCTATTGCCAACCAGGAACTGCAGGAACTCATTCGCCTGGTGGAAACTTTTGGTTTTTATTTGTTGCACCTTGACGTTCGACAGGAATCCACCCGCCACACGGATGCGGTAACGGAAATCCTGAAGCAATTTTCCGTTGATTATGACAAGCTGGACGAAGATGAGCGGCTGAAAATATTATCACAACTCATCACCGAACCTGTGCCGGAAAGCTTTAACGACACCAATTTCAGTGATAGCACCCAGGAAACATTAGCCGTGTTCCAGGTCATCGCCCAGATGCGCAAAGAGCTGAGCGAAAAAGCCGTTGGCACTTACGTGATTTCCATGACACATGAGGCCAGCCACGTCATGGAAGTCATGATGCTGGCTCACCTGGCAGGCCTGGCGGGAAAAAACCAGGACCACTGGTATTGCCATATCATCGTCTCGCCGTTATTCGAAACCATTGAAGACCTGGAACACATCGAACCGGTGCTCTCAAAGTTACTGGATAATCCCACCTATATTGACTTGCTGAAAGCATCAGGCAATCTACAGGAAGTCATGCTGGGTTATTCCGATTCCTGCAAAGACGGCGGTATCGTGGCGTCGGCATGGAATCTTTATGAAGCCCAGGTAAAAGTTACCGATTTAATGGCCCAACGGCAGATTAAAAGCCGCCTGTTTCATGGCCGGGGTGGCACCATTGGCCGCGGTGGCGGCCCCACCTACGAATCCATCCTGTCGCAACCGGATGGCACGGTTAAAGGCAAAATCAAGTTCACCGAGCAGGGTGAAGTGTTGTCGTTTAAATACACTAACGTCAACACCGCCACCTATGAGCTAACCATGGGTGTTAGCGGCTTGCTCAAGGCAAGCAGTAATCTGGTCATCGACACCACGGTGGATCGCAAGGATTACCTGGGTATTATGGATGAACTGGCTCAGATCGGTGAAAAAACCTACCGTGGCATGACCGATCAAACAGAAGGCTTCCTCGATTATTTTTACGAAGCAACCCCGGTTAATGAAATAAGCCTGTTAAACATCGGCTCCCGGCCCTCACACCGCAAAAAATCCGATCGATCCAAGTCTTCGGTCCGGGCCATTGCCTGGGTGTTTGGCTGGGCGCAGTCGCGGCACACGTTGCCTGCCTGGTACGGCATCGGCAGCGCGCTGGAGCAATGGCGCAACAAAGATCCCTTGCGGGTAGCCAAGTTACAGCAAATGTACCAGGAGTGGCCGTTTTTCCGGGCGATGTTAAGCAACACCCAGATGGCACTGTTCAAGGCTGAAATTGATATTGCCCGGGAATATTCGAAACTCTGCGACGATAAAACGGTGGGAACAGCTGTCTATCAAATGATTCGCGATGAATATGAACGCACTATTACCCAGGTATTAAACGTGGCCGGCCAACAAACATTGCTGGAAGACAACAAGGCATTGGCATTGTCACTGACACGGCGCGACCCTTACCTCGATCCTCTCAATTATATTCAAATCGTATTGTTAAAACGCTATCGGAATGAAGCGTTAAGTGAAGAACAACGGCAGCTATGGCTTCAACCACTGCTTCGCACCATTAACGGTATCGCGGCGGGAATGCGCAACACCGGTTAACAATGTTCGTTGGCTGCTAGTCCACGGGCACGTTGTCGATTAACCGGGCATTCCCCAGCCACGCCGCCGCCAGAATCCGAATAGATGCCGAATCGCTGGACGCTGGAGACAGCGTGTCGGCATCACAGATGTGCACGTAGTCCGGTTTAAAACCGGCGTTCTGCAAACGCTCCAACGCATCCTGCTCCAGACGATTTACTGTATCCTGCGCCAGTTTTTGCTGCTGGCGTTGTTGTTTCACTTGCCAGGCAACATCCGCCAATGCTTCGTACAGTGTACTGGCAATCCTGCGCTGTTCATCGGATAAATAGTTATTACGCGAACTCATGGCCAAACCATCGGCTTCCCGGCAGGTTTCAACGCCGATGATATTCACCGGCATAAACAAATCGGCAACCATGCGCTTAATGATCAGCAATTGCTGGTAGTCTTTTTCACCGAACACCGCAACATCCGGCTGCACCATGTTAAAGAGTTTAGCAACTACCGTTGTGACGCCGTCAAAATGGCCCGGGCGAAACTTGCCACATAGCATATCCGACAAGCCGGGCACGCTTACCCTGGCAGATGCTTGCATACCATCCGGATAAATGGTTTTGTCGTCGGGGCAAAACAACAAGGCCACCTGCCGTTGCTGCAATTTTTGCTCGTCTTCCTTGACGGTACGGGGATAGGACTCGTAATCGCCCCCGGGTGCGAATTGCAAAGGATTGACAAAAATACTGACAACCACCTGATCAGCATGCTGGCGAGCAACGTCCACCAGCTTTAAGTGACCTTCATGTAGATTGCCCATGGTGGGCACGAACGCAATGGTTTTGCCATCGCTTCGCCAGGTGTTGATGTGTTCCCGTAATAGTTTTACCGAGTCAATAACCCGCATAAGTCAATTCAGTATCGGTGCAGTCCAGGATTTCAGTCAGCGAAATGAAAATTGTTTTTTTAACGCAAAGACGCGATGGCGCAAAGATTGAAATACATTAATAACACATATCGATGCGTGAATTAAAAGCAATTACCTGCCTTCGTAGCAATCAACGATCACTATCGGACGCATAATATCATGGAGTCCAAAACCCGATAATGGAAGATTTTGCAGCAAATGCAACCTTTGCGTCCTGGCGCCTTTGCGTTAAAACTTACGCCGCCGCAAATAAACCGCCGCGACTTCGACCAGGCAAGGCCGCAAACGTCAGGATGTAAAACTTTGTTCCAGGGATGGAAACTCACCGGATTTAACCGCTTTTACATAAGCTGCCACCGCGGCGGCAATGCTATCGTTGCCCATCATGAAATCCTGCGTAAACCGCGGCCGTTTGCCCGGTGTAATACCCAGCATATCCTGCAGCACCAGCACCTGGCTATCACAATGAGGACCTGCTCCAATGCCAATGACCGGAATCTGTAATGCTTCGGTAACTTGCCTGGCCAGTTCCAGCGGTACGCACTCCAGTAACATGAAATCACAACCGGCCTGCTCCAGTAATTTTGCATCATGCAAAATGGTTTCGGCGCTCTGGCGATCCTTGCCCTGAACTTTGTAGCCGCCCAGCTTATTCACCGATTGCGGCAACAGGCCCAGGTGAGCGCACACGGGAATACCATGCAAGGTCATTTGCTGAATCGTTTCCGCAAAGGCCGCGCCGCCTTCCAGCTTCACCATATGGGCACCACCTTCTTTCATGATGCGCCCGGCATTTTCCACCGCACTGGCTGGATCAACGTAACTGATAAACGGCATATCCGCCAGTATCAACGCGTTTTGCGAACCACGGTGTACAGCCCGGGTATGGTATATGATATCGTCCACGGTAACCGGCAATGTGGAATCGTGCCCCTGAATGACCATGCCCAACGAATCCCCTACCAACAACACGTCGACACCTGCAGCCTCCAGCAACTGCGCATAGGTGGCGTCATACACGGTCAGGCATACGAATTTTTCGCCGGCCTGTTTCATTTTCTTCAATGATGAGACGGTAATTTTCGACATAGTGGATTTCGTCAGTTTTCGTGCCGTGGCTCAACGCTATAATTCGTGCTGAAAAATATCAGACGCTGCGCCGGTCGGGAAAAGGGACAGGATTAAAGTAATGACGGCCGCTTTTGATTTGATTAATCCGGTCCAACAAAAGTTCAAAGTCCTGTTGATTGTTTACCAGGTCAATCTCTGCTGCATTGACGATTAACAATGGTGAGTCATTATAGTAATAAAAGAATCGCGTGTAAGCATCCGTCAATTGTTGAAGATAAGCCGGCTCGATATAGCGTTCAAACTTGCGCCCCCGTTTATTGACGCGCTCGATCAGCACCGACAAAGGTGCCTGCAGATAAATCACCAGATCCGGTTGCGGCGTGTCGATGGTTAACGAGGAATATACCTGGTCATATAGCCGGAATTCATCGTCATCCAGGGTAACCTGGGCAAAAAGCCGGTCTTTTTCCATTAAAAAATCCGCCACCCGAACGGGTGCGGCAAACATATCGGACTGGCGCTGCTCCTGTAACTGCCGGGCGCGCTGAAATAAAAAAAATAACTGGGTTTGTAACGCGGCATGGCGGGGATTTTGATAAAAGCGCTCCAGGAAAGGATTTTCCTCCGCCCCTTCCAGTAGCGTTTCGGCTCCCAGGTGGTCGGCAAGACGCTGGCATAGGCTGGTTTTACCGACGCCAATGGGACCTTCCACCACGATATAGCGCCGCGTTTCTGCGCTGGTCATGTTGTCAAAACCTGTAATTGAACTTCATTATCGTTGTTATTCACTGGTTAACGCGATAGTGCCTATCACTTCCAGTTGTCCTCGCTCGCACGACCGCACCCACCGCAATAATGGTCCACCGCCGGGGATCACCAGCTCGGGCGCAATTTCCTGTAAAGGATACAGGACGAACGGCCTTTCATACAGCCCTGGATGGGGAATTGTGAGCTGTTCGGTATTGATTACTTCATCACCATACAACAGGATATCAAGGTCCAGTGTCCGCGGCCCCCAGCGAATCGCGCCCCGTTGCCGGCCATGATCATTTTCGATCTTCTGCAAAGCCGCCAGCAACAATGGCGCAGTTAACGAAGTAGCGATTTTAGCGACCGCATTGATAAAATCCGGTTGATCCGCCGGTCCCAGCGGAGAACTGCGGTACAGGCTGGAGGCTGTTAAAAGCTGAACGCCAGCAACAGCGTCCAGTTCACGGCAGGCTGTGCGGAGTTGTTGTTCCGGATCATCCAGGTTACTGCCAAGACCTATATATGCCGTTGTCATGGACTAACGATCGAAACCGTCACTCTGCTCGACGTTTCTTGCGTGAGCGCCGGCCGCCACGGCGCCGCGGGGGCTGTACTTTTTTCAACATCGCGGACCGGGTTTGGTCGTCGGCATCCTGGAACTCTGTCCACCAGTCGCAAAGGGGCTGCAATTCCGGTTCACAGGTCTGGGCGCGTAACAACATGAAATCATAACCGGCACGAAAGCGCGGCAAGGCCAACAGCCTGTAGCCCCGTTTTCCGGAGCGATTAGGCAACCTTGGTTGCAAAGACCAAATCTCCCGCGTCTGAATGCTAAAACGTTTAGGTAGCGACACCGAAGCTGTTTGCCTGGCGACAATTTCACTGCCTGCATGTTGGTACGCCTGAAGCGGACGCGCCCCGCCGGCGATATCGTGTTCCACCCGCTTTTTCATCGGCCACCATAACATGACGGAAAACAAAAATGCCGGGGTTACCGGTTTGCCCTGGGCAATACGCTCATCGGTATTCGCCAGGCCCTGGCGAATAAACGCGTCCACATCGTCACTACCCGGGTTATCCGGATGCAATGCGCCGGCAGTCAGCGGGAACAGCCTGTCGAACAACTGA
>JASFMT010000197.1:0-6944 GCA_050117455.1 Gammaproteobacteria bacterium
GTCTCCGGGTTCACAGTTAGTTCAATATCCAATAACACGGCGGAAACCGGTACAACCGCCAGCTTTACTGTGGAGCTAACCAGCGAACCCACTGCAACCGTGACCGTGGGCGTCAGCAGTTCAGATATTTCTGAGGGTATTGTCGATAGCTCTGTACTTACCTTCACTCCACAAAATTGGAATAGCGCGCAGACAGTCACCGTGACAGGTGTCGATGACGATGTTGCGGACGGAAACCAGCCCTTTACGGTCCAGCTGGCACCGGCTGTTTCTTCAGACGGTGTTTACGATGGAATAGATCCCACCGACGTACCGGTCACTAACAATGATAATGATACTTCAGGAATAGATGTTAGCGCTATCAGCGGTAACACTACTGAGGCGGGCGGTTCGGCAACATTTACTGTTGTTTTATCAAGTGCGCCAATCGCTGATGTCACCATAGGCATTACCAGCTCTAATACCAACGAGGGTAGCGTCGCTGGAATATCCTCTATAATATTCACGCCGGATAACTGGAATACGGTACAAACAGTGACTGTAACGGGAGTGAACGATGACGTTGATGACGGAGATCAGACCTACACAATCGTATTAGCCGAAGCTGTATCAACGGATAGTGGGTATTCAGGTATAAACCCAGATGATGTTTCCGTCACTAATATTGATGACGATATCGCCGGTTTTATCGTTGGCGATATCAGCGGCAATACGACCGAGGCGGGCGGGTCAGCGACGTTTACCGTTACGTTAACCAGTGAACCAACTGCAGCGGTTGGTGTTGATGTTAGCAGCTCCGACACCACTGAAGGTACAGTCAATCCAAACACACTCAGTTTTACCAGCAATAACTGGAACGATCCGCATACCGTAACCGTCACCGGGGTCGACGATACCATACTTGATGGTGATCAACAGTATAGCATAGTGTTAGCACAGGCCACGTCGATCGATCCCAACTATGCCGGCTTTAATCCAGCGGATGTCGTGGTGATTAATATCGATAATGATAACGCAACCCCACCGACGGTTAGTAATGGAGCAATAACCCTAACAGATGTAAACGGCACCGGAATGAGCCTAAGTTGGAACAGGGCAAGCGATACTTATTACCAGCAATCAGAACTCCAGTATCAGGTGTACTACGCTACATCGAATGTGTTAACCAGTGTTACCAATACCGAGAGCAACGGTACATTGGCGATGGATTGGGCAAATGATGTTACCAGTTTTACAACCAGTAATCTCAGCGGTCTTACTGATTATTACTGGAATATTATTGTACGCAATCCTGCAGGACTTAAAGCATTATATTCTACGGCTACGGAAAAAACTTTTGCCGCCGGTATACCCGACCAGAGCTTTGGCAGTGGAGGGCGTATAGAATTCGGTAATGAAGACGGTATGGATCAATATCTGCGGAAGATGATAAAAACCAGCGACGGAAATTTTCTATTGGTGGGAAGTACGACCGTAACCGATTCTGATATCGTACTAAAGAAAGTATCACCCAGTGGTCAGTTGATTTTTGATACAGTTCATGACGACGGTGGTAACGAATCAGCCAGTGACGTTACAGTGGACGCTAACAACAATATTTATGTCTCCGGTGCGAAAGACCAACTTATGACGGTTTGGCGATTCGATTCTCAGGGCAATATCGATACCGGTTTTGGTGTCAACGGTCGAATCAATCATGCCGGCGGTGTTGGTCAGGGTAACGATGATGGATCTGTGGTGATGATCGATAGCCAGGGAAATATCGTTGTTATAGGTTCCAGTTGGAACAATGGCGATTACGATTTCTTTGTGTGGCGATTTACCTCGACCGGGGCGCTGGATACTCAAAATTTTGCGGCGCCCAATGGATATTTCTCCATTGACGGGCCAGCTGGGGGTAATGGGTGGGATCGTGCCTTGTCAGGTATCATAGACAACAATGGCCGAATCATAGTTGGCGGTTTTTTCGACAGCGGACTACTGGATAACCAGTCTACAGATGTTGATGGTGTTGTATTAGTACTGGATAGTTCCGGTACGCTGGATAGTCAATTCGGTGGTGGTGCTGGATATGTAATTCTGAATGAAGGCGTAATAAGCGCTGACCGGGTTTCAGATATTGCTATTGATAGTAGTGGCTATATTTTAGGGGTAGGAATAACAGGTCCGGCGCTTAGTACCGACATGATCATATGGAGTTTAGACCCAATCACCGGTGCGCTAAATCCTAATTTTAATCAGGGACAAGGGTGGTTATCCCATGATGGTGCGGGAGGATTTATCGGTCTTTCTGATTCTGCTAGTGGAATTACCATTGATCCAAGAAGTAATAATATCGTGGTAGTGGGAACATCGTTTAGTTATGTTGAGGTATCTCCGTATCTTAATCAAATGACCCTGTGGCGGTTAACGCCAGACGGTACGCTCGATACAAGTTTTGACAATGATGGATTTGCTTCATTCTTTTCCGCTACTCACGCGGATGGCGATGGAGTCGGCAGAGCTGTTCTTATCGGTAATGATGAGTCTATCTATTCTGCTGGATATACGTATGGAGGAGCCAATACAGACGCAGATTTTGCCATCTGGAACTACCGATAGATAGAAGTTACTTTTGCGGATCAATAGTCCGTTGCTCGGTAAAAAATTTAAACCGGTCTGATCAATGAGGATAGATCAAGACGCTTTGTTGCTAAATTCAAACGGCAGGGCGTCGATAAAACGGTGATATTTATCGAGAAGTTCGTCTTCGTCCTTAGCGCCAATGAAAATGTGCGCCATGTCAAAGCTGTAACTGTCCTGTTCGATCAGATCATGTAGATACATATTTTCTTTCACCTTGACTTCAATATCGCTGCCTGGAACCTGTTGTTTCGCCTTTTCAATTTCCGATGCGGTCGGGGTGCGGGTAACATAGCCATCCTCAAAGCGCCGCAGATGAAATTTGGCGGCACATCCGAATTCACCCTCGCGATAAGGAAAATTCGGTTCGCGCCCCAATGCCAGCTCAACCATTAATTCGTGATTGGATTCACCATCGACTTTGTAAAACATATCACTGTGAGATTGAGAGATTCGAGGATTGATTTCCAGCAGTTGATAATCATCCTGTTCCCGATCGTAGAAATATTCGATATTGTAACCCCCCGTTTCGAATCCCAGGTGCTTAATGAGTTTCAATGAGGTGTCCATCATGCGTTGTTTCACGGCATCGCTCATACGAGAGGGGTACTGGTAACGGAAAAATGATGATGTATCGGGGTAATTGATAGAGTCAATAACGCCGTGAGCGAATGGCTCGCCATTAAAGACATGGCCTTCCACTGTGCATTGATGACCGTGAATGACTTCTTCTGCGATACAGTGGTAACCGTCGATTCTGGCAATGTCATCGGGTAATTTGGCGTGCGCCATTAGTTGGTTGAATGATTTCGCAATATAACTGATATTGTCCCTTATTATTTGGAGGGCGCGATTAAATTCAGTTTCATCGTGGATGAGGTATGCCAGCAATGAATCGGTTCCCTTGATGGGTTTAATCCAGAACGGGTATGGCATTTCGACCTGCTTTAACGCATCATCATCGAAGGGATTAAAGGCGGCAAACCCGGGCGTGTGCTCCGGAATCACGTTAGCCTGTTCTCGCCGGCTCCAGTATTTGTGGTCGCATTTTAATTCCGCCTCGGTAGACAAGGAGGGAAGTCCATAGCGCTCGCATAAAATCGGTACCATCGCGTTGACCGGAAAATCCCAGTAACCAATGATGCCATCAACGTTACCGTTAAATTGATCAAGCTGGTTTTCCGCCCGTTGAATCAGGTCGTCAAAGGGAGGGTATTTACCGTTGCCCTTAACTTCATCAAACGTTAACAGCGTATGAAATTCGTATTGCTTTGCGTTGCGGGAACGCTTGAGTTGATTGCAGTTGAACTCATCAGCACCAACAACAAAAATATTCTTTGACATATCATAAATACGCTATTACGTATTCCTCCGAACGTCGATTACACACCAGCTATGCGATGTCTGTGAGAATTAGTTTCTTTAATTCATTACATAGAATATGGGTTAATGGGGGTTTCAGCATTGAAATTAATCAATCGGTTTTAAGAGGAGCAGTAATGTTGTTGGCCTGAGTTGTGAGCCTGACAAGTGACAGGACCGTAAAAAAGTGGCACTGTATCTTCGCGTTGCGCAAAGGTTTTTAGCCCGATTTTGAAAATCAACAAATAACTTGAGATATTGGTGGCCAAACAATGAGCAATATGAAATCGAAATTCGCTGTATCCAATAGGCTGCACCTGATTATCGTTCGTTTTTTATGGGGCTTGCGATGTCGATTAGGTAAGTCCGGGTATATTGGGGTTTGGCGATTTTGTATTTTCATTTAATATTGCTCGGTAAGCGTGCCACGTTACGCGAATATGATCCGCTATGGGAAAGTGTGTATAGGGAAGCAGTTACGAGAATTGCGCCATATTGCATTTCGTGACTACCTTGGGTGCAATGAAGTCATGGCCAGGGAATATGAACGAATAAAGATGAATTTGGCGAATTAATATTTTGATGGTCCAAGCGCGTATACGCAGTGCAAGACTGAATTTATCAATCTGATTGAGAAAAACTATGTTTAATCCCTATACCATTATATTAGGTTTGTTTGTGCTGGCCGGCCTGCTGGCCACGTTATGGGGCTGGTGGATTATCAGAAACGCCAGAAAGACACAGCATTGGCCAGCGGTGGAAGGTGTTATTGAGGAATCGGGAGTGGATCAGCAGGAATTGTTACCTCGAATCCGCTACCGCTATACGGTGGAGCAGCAAACCTACAATCAATTGATGAAGTTTTCCGGCGATATAACACCTACCCAGGAGTTCGCCGCCCACTACGCAGAAAAATTTCCGGTGGGCAGGCAAGTACAGGTATATTACAAACCCGGGCAGCCGGATATCGCCACACTGGAGCCCGGTGCAGGCAAGGGAGACTGGCTGGTGTTAGCTATTGGTCTTGCCATGCTCGGTTTCGGGATTTTGTTTTTATTGATGGGTGTCTAAGCCGACAACAAGTGAACAACAGGCCGAGAACCCGTTATGTCGTATCCTGGGGTATCAGTACATCCTGTCCGGTTTCCTTGCGAATCGTTTCGTTTTTTGCCTGTTCGCGTATTTCTTCCTTGAAGCTGGCTTTGGCGCCAACCCAGCGATCCATCAGTTTAGCGGCTACCAGGTCACCGCTGACATTAATCGCTGTGCGGGACATATCCAGAATACGATCAACACCCATTATCAAGGCAATACCCGCGGCCGGAATGCCCACGGTTCCCAGGACCATGGACAAGATCACGATACCGACGCCGGGTGTTGCCGGCGCGCCAATGGAAGCGCCCACGGCGGTAAGGACAATAAGCACCATGCCACCCATGCCAATATCGACACCGAAGACCTGAGCGAGAAAGATGGCGGCAACACCCTGGTACAACGCGGTACCGTTCATGTTGATGGTTGCACCGAGGGGGATTACAAACTGTGCCACTGATGGCCGCACTTTCAGTTTTTCTTCAGCGGTTTTGATGGACAAAGGCATAACGGCGGCGGAACTTGAAGTCGAAAATGCAAGAAGCAATACATCACGTATGGATCGTATAAAAGACAACGGGTGCATCCGGGCCACGATGAAAATGATAATAAGATAGACGATAAACAGCAATAACAATCCCAGCAACACCGTGCCCACGTAAATTGCCATGCCCAGCAAGGCATCGAGGCCCAGTTTCGCCGTTAATTGCGCCAACAGACCGAATACCGCGATGGGCGCCAGTAACATGGCCCAGCGTACGACGGTCATGCAAACTTCCTGTAATGAACCCAGCAGATCCAGTAGTGGTTTGGATTGCCCAGGAGCCATCATTACCAGGGCCACACCAACGACCATGGCGAAAATCACGACCTGTAACATGTTGCTTTCCACCATGGAATTGAGGGGATTGGAAGGTAACAATGAGACGACTTTTTGAGGTAGTTCGTTGATACTGATCGTCGCCGGTGCTGCTTGTTCCGCAACGGATTTAGCGCTTGCCATAGTGGCCTGCAGTGTTTGGCTATCGATATAGTTACCCGGCTTGATGAGCAACGCCACGATCAGTCCGATGATAATGGCCAGTGCCGTGGTTGCGACAAAAAACAATACCACCCGCAATCCCATTTTACGCAACTGTTCCAGATCTTCCGTCGCGGCCAGGCCACGGATTATGGAGGCGAACACCAGGGGGATAACAATCATTTGAATTAACGCTAAAAACAATTTACCGGGAAACGCCAGCCAATCACCAATGGTATTGGCCGTTGCGGCTTCAAACCAGCCTACCGAGGGGCCCAGTGCAATGCCGGTCGCAATACCCAAAATCATGGCGATGACGACTTTTAGCCACAGGCGTCCCCGTACCAGCGATTGCAGGTATTCCGTGAGAAACTTAAGGGAGCGTGGGGCTATCGCTCCCAGGGCGGTTAGGGTGTTGTTGTTAGCCATGCTATGTCCTTGTATACCACCAATACTGTCAATACCACTAACCGTTCATCCTGTTAATTGATCAGTGGTTTTGTTATCACAATCGTTCTAATACGGCCATTTCCAGTTGCGTATAACCGGCATATCCTCGCCGTTTTGAATAATGTATTGTTTGTGCTCGATAAGCTTATCGCGAACATACTGCTTAAGATAAGCTGCTTTATAACCAAGTTTCGGTACACGATCAATGACGTCGCCCACCAGGTGAAACCGGTCGATATCGTTTCGGACCGCCATATCAAACGGTGTGGTGGTTGTCCCTTCCTCTTTATAGCCGCGCACGTGCAGGTTTTTATGATTGTTGCGCCGGTAGCTGAGGCGATGAATCAGATAAGGGTAGCCGTGGAACGCGAAAATAATCGGTTTGTCAGTGGTAAAC
>JASFMT010000198.1:0-6896 GCA_050117455.1 Gammaproteobacteria bacterium
TACCTGCAGCGGATTGTTATGGATTTTGACATCGTGTATGGTTTGCTGGGTCAGACTTTCGATCTGCCAGCCGCCGCCGGGAATACAGCTGCGCGGCGAATGGGCTGACTCTCCCTTGCGCTGCGATCCATAATAGGCCACGTAAAAGTTCACCTCGTTTTGTTGCGCATTACGGTAATCGGCCATGATGTAGTCTTCAAACTTCAGGGCATCGACATATATTTTCTCGAGGCGGTCTTCTTTGCCGCGCCAGCCGTCAATAAACAGAGGAAACAGGGCAAACTCTTTGCGCGGCGGCTGGATTTCTTCACGCTCGGGCATCGCTACCGCAGCTATTGTCATCATTGAAAGCAGCACAAAAACGCCAACATATTGTGGTGGTAACGGCCGGGATTTAACTTCCTTAAAAGCCTCTGATTTCGGCGGCATCTCGATAGCAAATACCGATCCCAGCGGCCGCCGGTCACTGCCAACCCTGGTGAGCAGCCACATCTCCAGGAACAGTACGCCCGTACAGGCCATAAACACCACCCAGCCTTCAAAGTCGTGCAGAAAACCCTCCGCCATGGACTGACCCCAATATTCCACCATGACCCCGATAACGCCAATGCGGAAGCTGTTCATGATGACGGTAATCGGAATGGTGGACAGAAAAATCAGCGCCCGTTTCCACATTTCCGCCTTGTAAAAATAGGCGGTAATAAAACCAAAGGTCATCAACGGAAACAGATAACGCAAACCGCTGCAGGCTTCGACTACCTGCAGCTTGTATTCGCCCAGGTCAATAACATTGCCTTCCAGCAATACACTGATACCGAAAGCCTTGATAACCCAGACGCCCAGTTGCGAGGAAATAAGCTGCAGCTCCGCTGACAGGGTACGCAAAATAAAATTAGGCAACGGAATCATGAACGCCAGAATCACCAGGGGCACCCAGATTTTCTTGAACGCCCGCCACCCTACCAGTGACAAAACCAGGCCAATGACCACCATCAGAAAGGAATACTGGACAACAACGTAAAGCGTGCTGAGTTCACCCACCATGTAAAGTAACAACCCAAGCAACACCACCGCCACGCCGGCCCAGGAACCGTCAAAGCGAGTACGTTCCAGAATTTCTTTTTTTTGCCAGATGAGGAACAGGACAATTAACGGGATCAGGTAACCATGACTGTATTCTTCACGATTGTCCCAGGTAGCAACGAGGTTGCTCAGGCCGTCGTTGAAAATCACCACCAGTAAAATGGACGCGACAATCCACGCGCCCCACATCCAGGGTGATTGTTTCCAGATGACCGGTTCCGGATCATAGACCGCCATTAACCCCTCCCGTGCGTCTCTTATTCACAGCTAATTTAAAGAATTCAGAATGACGAAGGAGCATAATGGCAACGGAATGTTACCGGCTTATGACTTGTGTTACGTTCGCATGACAATGTCCGTGCACAACAGGACGTCGCTCTACAGGGTATCAATGTCTTATCGGAGATTGTTCACGTGCTGCAGCAAAATGGTTAAAGTTTAATCGCCATAGCAGCCAGGTGCGGGCATCAAACAGGTGATTTCTCAATGCTGGTAATAAAATAGGGCTAGCTAGACTGACGCCATCACCGACTCAAAGCGCCGGGCCAGTACGCTGCGGTCGTAAAATTCGGTCACATGGCTGCGGCCGTTCTTGCCCATCATATGACAGAGCTCCGAATCGTTATACAGACGCAGCACCTTTTCCGCCAGCTCGCCGTCGTTTTCCGGCTCAATAGTAAAACCGGCATTGGCGTCATTGATAATTTCACTGCTCTCCCCTTCCACCCCCAGAATAACGGGTTTTTGCATGGCCATGCTTTCGAAAATCTTGGAGGGTATCACTGTCTTGAATAACCTGGATTTTTTCAGCAACACCAGGCTCACATTGGACAACTGCCAGAGATAAGGCATTTGCTGCTTGGGTTGTTGTTCCAGCATGATGACGTTGTCCAGCTGCATCTCGTCGCGCAATTGCAGCAGTTTTTTACGCTCAGCGCCGTCGCCCACCATCATGAATACGATATCCCGGTAATCGCGCAATTGATCCGCTGCATACAGGATCGTTTCCAGGTTGTGCGCCATGCCGTGTGTGCCGAAATACGACACCACAAACTTGTTGTCCACTTCCAGCTCCCGGGTCAACGGATTGCTGACGAGGACTGGATCATAGAAACTCAGATCGACACCGTTTTTAATGACATGTATTTTGTCTTCGGCAATACCTTTCGCAACCATATAGTCCTTGAACGCGTTGGTCACCGGTACAATCCTGTCGGCCTTGCGATAGGCAAACATTTCCAGCCATTCCAGGAAGCGGATAACATGTTTGTTGTTAATGGCGCCTACGGTCAATATGGATTCCGGCCACAGATCCCGGATCTCCAGTATCCAGGGCGCCCCCTTGAGACGACTGACCACGTAACCGGCCAGCCCGTTAAAAAACTGCGGCGACGTTGACACCACAACATCCGCTTTACCGATAAACGGCGTCGCCAGGATCGCGGATATTTTGTACGAGATATAATTTAACGTACGTTTCAGGAACCCCTCGTTGGCGGTCACATAGGTCCACAGGCGCACGACTTTGATGCCGTCCTTTTCCTCAACCTGGTAGAGCCGGTTTTTATAACCGGGGTAGATCTTGCCACGGGGATGGTTGGGGACGCAGGTTACCACCGTCACCTGATGACCATTGCGGATCCATTCCTTGCAATGCTCATAAGTCCGGGTCGCGGGCGCGTTAACTTCCGGTGGAAAATAATGCGATAAAAACACAATATGCATGCGATGATCCCCTGGCCTCAACAGGCGCTATCCTGGTCGGGGATTCAGTATGCAGGCGTCCTGTGACAGGACAATGACAAGAAAAAACGATGGGATTTTCAGCGCTGACTGTACGGCGCTTACTCCGCGGTTTTTGTGGTTTTTCTTATGCTATAGCTGATATCAAAGGGCACATTACAAACGCATGACATTTGTATTACGTCGTTTGCCATTTCCTTGCCGAATTCCGGGAAATACTGTCCTTTTATGATCTTGATATCGATGTCTGTTAAAACCTTCATCATCGCAACAGTTTCATTATCCCGTTTGATCTCGATGATGGAACCATCGATTGACGCTCGCAAATCCGGGTGCAGATGAACATAGCTTTCTATTAAATGGGTACCTTCACCGTGCAGACTATCATAGATAAAAAGCGTATCGCGCCGGTATACAAACCGCCGCTGATGGGACACAGATCCTTTCTTAAGATGCTCGTAACCATCGTGCGATGCATCGATAACCACGCCGTCATTCAAGGTCATGGAGACCAGTGACGGCCTGGCGCGACGTCCCACGCGAAAAGCACCCCAGATTTCCGACTGCTCCCGCTCATCGATACGTATTGTATTATGTGCCTCGGTGCTTCTGGCGTAGCAGCGGGTAGCACTCAGTTCATAATCCTTCACGCCGCTGTCCACCACAATACGCTGGTTACCAAAACACAATTCATAACTTAACGTATCGCAGTGCGCGTGCCCGGGCTGGTACTTTGGACCGATTTCGCCGGCGTCAACAATAAGCATGTCGCCCTTGCCCTTCACCAGGTAATAACCCGAGTGTTTTTTCTCGATGGCCCGCATGACGTGGGCGGGATCTTTTTTCCGGTAGCCGAACAGCTGTTTCCCGTAGCGGAACAGTGTTTCCGGCAGCGGCGCGACGCCAAACGCGGAATCATTAAAAAGCGGAATGTCACCGTCCGGCATACACACATCAAACAGAAAATCCAGCAGTGCCCGGCATTTGCGCTGGTAAAACTCCACGTCGATGGAATAGGCGGCGCCCATGCGCTCCCGCATGCCCAGCGCCAGGCTCAATATATCGAGAAAGTCATGACAGACAATGCTGTGGTACATGGGGCTGCGTTCGAAATGGCCGCCATCCGGTAGTATTTGTTCGTTGGCCTGATCCTCCAGCAACTTGATGCTTTTAATCAGCCAGCGGTCCGCATCGCCGCCGTCAAAATACATGCCCGCGAAAAACAGCGCCTTGGCATTTTTTAACAGATGATTACCCAGAATATGGAATTCAAGGTTTTGCTCCAGCCAGCAGGCCTGGTGATGCAGGCTCGCCAGCCATTTATCGGTAACCAAAGAGCGGATTTCGGGCTGGCTGAAAAAGCGAATCCAGTTAACCAGACGAAGCGACAAGGTGTAGGGTTCCCAGGCGTCTTCTTGTCCTTGTGGATTATGGGCGATCCAGTGGTCGATCAGATGAGCCTTTGCTTCCCGGCTACGGTGTGATTCATGGATATAGTCAAAATAATGCAGGTTATAGCGCCACAGTTTTGAGATACCTTTGCCCGTCCAGTCGATATCACCGTCAGCAAATACCTTTATCACATTGAGAAAGATAAACTCAAAATCACTCGATGACCGGGAGTAATGCTCGATATCCGATTTAAGCGCGAATCCTTCCCTTAACGAGAAATCCGTAACCGGCGTCATTTTAGTATTGGCCGCGGGCATGACACGGCGCTGGAAAAAATAAGCCATTTGTGAAAACCTCAAATGCGAAATGGTTCGCAGATATAACGGTAACCGATTTGTTAATACATCGATTGGCATGTCTATTATTGTTGTCTACTCAGGTAAAATGTAGTTTGTAAATGTTACCGATTTATGATATCTGCGATCTCAATGCTCGCTTTTGTCACTTCCACAAGTTCATTAAAGGGGATGGGCGATGGCTGACCCTCATTAATTGCGTTTATGAACGCCACGGCACAGGCATTGTTGCCTTTATCCTGGCGCCACAGTTTCTGATTTTTAAATCCTGGCCAGCCGTAGCCGGTTAAACGCCGGAAATTATCCAGTTGTAGAATACGCCCGGCACAAAACACTTCCAGCCGTTCCTTGGGAAAGGACTTGTGGCCGTTCGCCAGGTAATGCACCGTGCCGAAGGAGCCATCTTCGAACTGTAATGAAAACGTCACCTTGTCATCGTTGATACATCCGTCCGCCGGGTTTCGCATAACCATCGCCTGGATATTGTTGATGGGCTGCGCCGCCAGATATCGCAACAAGTCTATAAAATGACATCCTTCGCCAATGATGCGCCCGCCGCCGATCTTGGGGTCCTGGGTCCAGTGATCGGCGGGAATGGCGCCGGCATTGACGGTCATCACAAACGTTTTGGGTTCTTTAACGTGGCTGATCAGTGACTTGATTTTCTGGACATGGGGTGCAAACCGCCGGTTAAACCCCACCATTAATAGCGGCGCCGGTTGATCGATTCCCAATGGCGTATAGGTATCGGTTATAGTCTGTAACTCATCTTGCGTTAAAGCCAGGGGCTTTTCCACGAACACATGTTTACCGGCACTCAACGCCCGGCACACCAGATCGGCGTGGGAGTCATGACGGGTTGCGACAACGACGGTGTTTACATCATTGTCCGCAAATACTTCGCCGGCTTCTGTTGTAACCTCGCTGAAACCGTTTTTGCGCGCCGCGGTCACCGCGCTGACACCGCCGGCTGAAACCACGGATCTGAGGTTCGCGCCGGTGTTCTTGAACGCCGGAATTAAAACCTGGGATGCATAGTTTCCCGCACCAATAAAACTGACCGTGGCATCACTGCTTTCCCTGGCGAAATTTTTGGCAATGGTTAAGGTGCGTTTGGTCAGCTCCGCGTCAGGCAGATCAGTAGCGGTTTTGTAGTTGAGCACAATACCCAGGGACGGTTGATCACTGCCAACCAGTTCATAGGCTTCCTGGGCATTATCAAATTGAAAGCGGTGGGAAATTAAAGAATAAGTTTCCAGGCGCTCGGATGCCAGCATATCCAGCACCGCCTCAAAATTGCGCTGCTCCGTCCAGCGCACGAATCCCACCGGATAATCGTGGCCTTCTTCTTCATAGTCCGGATCATAACGGCCAGGCCCATAGGAACAGGATACCTGGAAGCTCAGTTCCTTTTCGAAAAAGTCCGCCCGTGACAACTCCAGGCCAGTGACGCCCACCAGCACGATGCGTCCCCGCTTACGGCACATTTGCGCCGCCTGATGCACCGGCTCATTACTTTTGGTGGCAGCGGTAATCAATACCCCGTCCACGCCACGGCCGCGGGAATAACTCTCGGTAATTGCAATGGGATCCTCACCGGCGGAGAGATTCACCGTCTCCGCCCCCAGATCCCGGGCCAATGCCAGTTTCTCAGCATCAAAATCGATACCCACCACGCGGCAACCGTGCGCACGCAACAACTGCACGGTAATCAGACCGATTAATCCCAGGCCGGTGACCACAAAGGTTTCACCCAGGGTGGGCTGCGCCAGCCGTATACCCTGCAAGCCGATGGCGCCGATCACCGTAAACACCGCCTGTTCGTCGGTGACATTATCCGGAATTTTCGCGCAAAGATTCTTCGCAACGGCAACCACTTCCGCGTGCTTGCCATTAGAGACCACCCGGTCGCCGACACTAAACTCGCTAACACCCTCGCCCACTTCTACCACCGTACCCACGTTACAGTAACCCATGGGCAACGGCTGGTTCAGCTTGGCGCGCACCGCATCCAGGGTCGGCGCCAGACCATCGGTTTTAATCTTGTCCACCACCATGCGGACCTTGTCCGGCTGCTGGCGCGCCTTGTCGATCCAGTTGGCCTTGCCGAAATCCACCAGCATGCGCTCGGTACCTGCGGACACCAGGGTACTGCGGGTTCGAATTAACACAGCACCCTTTGGCACTTTCGGGCAGGGTATATCCTCGATGATCGTTTCACCGTTGTTGAGGTTTTGAAGTATTTGTTTCATTATTTTTAGATCCGTCGGGAAAAATTAGTCGTGAACAGTCAACATGCCGGCTTTACGTAGTAACCCTGTC
>JASFMT010000199.1:0-6867 GCA_050117455.1 Gammaproteobacteria bacterium
ATATTGCCTCGCAATCCCATCGCTTGAATTGTTGTAAAGCATATAACGTGAGCGCCTTACCTACCCCTTGCCGGCGGCGGTTGGAATCTACCACCAGGGCTTTTATAAAACCGACACGCCGATATTTTATCAGGAGACCATTTGCGGCTTTGCCGAGTGTTTTTCCATACGCTTCACGTTCGGCCCGCGACAGGATGGCAATCAACACGGCGCCAATACAGGGTAACGGACCGGAATCTGTCACCGCTGCATACAATCCGGCGTGCTCATGATCGCGGAAAAACCGGTTGACCGCTTCTTCCGTCAGGTAACCAAAACCCAAATTTTGATTAAACAGGTCAATCGTGGCATTCCAGCAGCGCCTTGTGCCCGGCCCATTATTCGAAACAGAGTGACGCTGTTGTTCAATGGAGAAGTTCATCATGCATCAAGCCCCGGCGTTATGCGCTACTTGATAATGATTTCAATAATACTGGATGACGCAATGGGTCTGGTGTGGATGAGCGGCGCAACCAAACAAGTAATAAACCGCTTCCTTTTCCGCGGCGCCATCCAGCAGCGAACCGGGCAATTGCAGAATAAAGCGCATACGTTCCCCGCATGTTTCGCAAACGGGCACCTGGGGTTTATGAATCCAGGTAACACCGTCACCAATACGGGCCTGGCGGCTCGGTTCGTAACTGTACAGTTCCCGGCCGGTGGTTACCAGATAGGACAAAACCTGTTCCGGAAAACGCTGAGAGATTTTGCAAAGATTGGACAGCAAGCGTTGATTGCCGTCGAGCCACTTGTATGGTGAAAACAGCGTGTAGCCTTCCCCCGTTTCGTTATCCGCCAGGGGTGCCGGTACATTTTCATATACGTTTCCTCCCAGCTGACTGTATTGTACGTCGCTGTCTTCCACAACCATGTTGATGCCGATACTGGTGTCAATGCGGACGGTTTTTCCCGCCCAGGGAAACTTGCTAAGGTGAACTGGAATTTTAACCTGGTTTTCGTTCCCTGCGGCCTTTAGGTTGGTTCGCGCCAGTATATAGGCTTTGGGAGGTCCGTCGCTCATCTGCGCCAATGCCTCGTAGACATTATCAATGTCCTTTGCGCTGGCATTCAACACAGCCTGCATCACTCCCCGTTTTACTTGCTGCTGCCTGGCCAGCACGTATGCAAGCCAGGTTAGTGATAACACAAACACGGTGACAATAATGATGATGGGGATCGCAAGCATTAAGCCAATTGCCCTCCTGGCGCTACAAGCAGACAACGCAATAAAAGGCGAAAGCGAGGCTCTGTGTAAAAACTATTTATTGCTTGCGCTGATGTAAGCATATCGTTACTACCCTATACGCCACATGCATTGGCAATTTATCAACGCGGCTTTGGTTTGCCACCGCCCCGCTTTTTTGCACTCTGCGGCCGTTTATCTGATTTATTCCGCTGCCCGCCGCGGCCCTGTTGACTGTGCTTGCTGCGCGGTTTTCTCTTTGCGGGGGGATTGGGTGTAACCAGCAACTCGTCGGTAACACTTTCTATCGGAATCTTATGCCCGATATAATCTTCGATATCCGCTAATGAAAAGGAAAATTCCTCACAGGCAAAACTGATGGCATCACCGGAGGCACCGGCACGTGCCGTACGGCCGATTCGGTGTACGTAATCTTCAGGATCCTGGGGTAAATCGTAGTTAAACACATGACTGACTTCGGGGATATGCAATCCGCGTGCGGCAACATCAGTCGCAATTAGTATCGGTATCGTACCGTTAATAAACCGTTTCAAAAGGCTGCTGCGTTTCTTTTGTGGCACGTCACCGGAAAGCACGCCAACGTCGTAGCCATTGGCAACCAGATACCGTTCTACATCTTCTGCAGCGCGCTTGGTGTTAACGAATACCATGGTGCGGGTAACATCATGCCCCCTGAGCAATCCAAGCAACAGGGGAATTTTCTCATCCTGCGCCGGAAAATAGATCGCTTCCTCGACATTGTCTGCCGTCACCTGATCGGTTTCAATTAGCACTTGCCGGGGATTGTTCATATGTTCGTACGCCAACTCCGATACCCGTAATGACAAGGTGGCAGAGAAAAGCATATTAAGGCGTTTTTCCGGCTTGGGCATGCGCCGCAGCAGAAAACGAATATCGGTGATAAAGCCCAAATCAAACATACGATCGGCCTCATCCAGCACCATGACCTGAATCGCTTTCAGATTAAAAATATGCTGTTTAAAAAAATCAATTGTGCGGCCCGGTGTGCCAATAAGAATATCAACACCTGCGGCGATATCCTTGCGTTGCTGTTCGTAGCCTGCGCCGCCAAATGCCAAACCCAGTTTGATATCCGTATATTTACCCAAGGTCTCGGCATCGCTATGTATCTGGATTGCCAGTTCCCGGGTAGGAGCAATGATAATCGCCCTGGGCTGGTCCTTGCTTCGGCCGGGCGTTTCGGGCTCGCGCAACAACTTGGCATAGGTGGCGATAAGGAAAGCGATGGTTTTACCGGTGCCGGTTTGCGCCTGACCGGCAACATCTTCTCCGGCAAGTGAATAGGGCAAAGTCTCGGACTGAATGGGCGTACAATGCGTAAAGCCCAATTCCCGCATACTTTTTAACAGTAGTTCGGGAATATCCAGTTTATCAATTTCGATGAGTTCTTGGTTCTCGCTGTTCAATTTTGCAAGGATGAAATGCTAGTTAGTTGACACGAATTGTAATGCGGCGATTTAACGGTTCCCAAAGCGGTTCACTCAAAACATCTTCCGATTTAATCAGCCAATTGTTACTGGAAGGGGCACCCGAGCTTGAGAGTGTTAATCATTATTTGGCACGCATACTATCATTATATTGATCAAATTGGTACCAGAAATCACTTATCATAGTGTAGTTTCTAATCAGTCACGCCAGTCATTACCACAATGTTGACGGTAATACATAAGATTACCCCCATAACAACGTGATAAATTCTGTTAATCGACAGACGTGAGCATAACAAATTTCAATGGATTAATTCCTTTATTTGCATCCAGCTGCTTGCATTGCTCATCAATTTAATGTTTCCCTGTATCACGATGCCTTTGCGAGGACGATCATTGTGCAAATCCACGACTTTGACAATCATGATAATAACGGCAACCCGGTAACCGAAAACCGATACCGTCACCTTAAAAACAAGCTGGCGCGAATTCTTGGCTTTGTTCTGATTGTTCTTAGTGCGCCCCTCGTCGCCACGGCATCCGAAACGTCCATCGATGGCAAACTGTTAACAGGCACAAAACTCCCGTCCGGCTGGAAACTCCCCAACAATGTCATCGATACCACAACATTGCCGCAATTCAGCCTCGATGCCAAAGCTAGAGATACCGCGATTCTGCCGGTCTATCAGCTAACACGTGATACCTTCTTTCTTTTCGGCAACATTGCCACGCTGGACGAGAAAAACCGTGGCTGGAATGGTAATGCCGGGTTTGTCATCACCGGTGAAGGCGTGGTGGCAATCGACACCCTGGGCACTCCCAAACTGGGCCGGCGGATGATTGCGACCATACGCCAGTTAACGGATCAACCCATCAAGTATCTTATTGTCACCCACAATCATCCGGACCATGCCTACGGCGCCGGCGCATTTCAGGCGCTGGACGGCATTACGGTCATTGCCCACCAGGGCACCAAAGCGTACAACAATTCATCAACGCTGGAACAATCCGTGGCTTATCGCGAGGAAATCCTGCCAACCGATATGAAAGGCTTTAAAGCGGTTGACGCTGACATCTATGTCGACGGCAACCGATTTTCCAGCCAAACTATTCGGTTAGGGAACAAATCATTTAATATCTACAATACCGGCCGCCACCACTCTTATGGCGATCTGGTCATACATCAACAACCGGATAATATTGTCTGGATTTCCGACCTGGCGTTTAACCTGCGCACAACCTATATGGGCGATGGAAACAGTAAACAGATCCTGGAGGCGCAGCAATGGTTAATGGACAAGTTCTCCGATGCCCGGTTAATGGTTCCCGGTCACGGTGGCCCGCAGAGCCAGCCGTTTCCGATGGTGGAGAAAACCCGTAACTACGTCGAAAAACTTCGCCGGGAAATGTTGCAGGCGGTGGAAAACGGGGTATCGCTTTATGACGCCGTGCAGAATACGGAGTTTGCGCAATGGAAAGACACGCGTTTATACGAAGAAAATCATCGCGCCAACGCCAACTTTGTCTATCGGGAAATGGAACAGGAATATTTCGATAGCTTCTAGAGCAACATTACTAAAGATAGGCTCGCACGCTACGAGAAATAGACAGTGGCGCAGGTAATGTACATCTACTCAGCTCCCACAGCTGATTCTTTGCGCAACCGCTCATAGTTTTCATTGCGCAATATCTTCATCACTTCGCCAACTTCATCCTCTTCGGCGCCGAGATAATGTAAAACCTCCGCGGATAGCTGCAAGCTCGCCTCCAGTGCTTCAGGTACCACAACTTTAGCACCCAGTTCGTGGAACTTGCGGCTTTCTTCTTCATCACGCACGCGGACGAATATTGGCACTCCCGGCGCGCCTTCACGAATCGCCCTGACGGTTTTTTCCGCCGCATTGCGCTCGTCGATGGCAATAATAGCCAGCTTTGCTTTATTGCAGCCCAGGTGATGCAACACATCAGGCCGTGTAGCGTCGCCGTAATAAACGGGTAAGCCCTTTTGATGTGCCCGAATCACATTTGCAGCATCATAGTCTATGGCGATATGCGGTACGCCCCGGCCCTGGAGTACCCGCCGAATCTGCTGGCCGAACCGGCCATAACCTAAAATCAATACCGCATTTTCGGTTGGTTTGACATGATCCGCCATCGCTTCCTCCGGCACCTCCGCGTAATCATCGCGGGGTACCGTTTTTTGCACCAGGCGAAACATCAATGGCGTTGTCAGCATACTGGCCGCCACAACCAGGGCCAGCAGTTTAAACTGGTCTTCGGTGAACAACCCAAACACCACCGCCGCGCCAAACAACACGAATGCAAATTCACCGGCTTGCGACAGGTAAAAGGAACTGTGCACCGCCTGTGAATGGGACAGGGAAAACAGGCGCGCGATGGGATAAAACACACTTATCTTTATAAATAAAAGCCCCGCTACCAGCCCTAATACCAGCCAGGGCTGGGCAACCAGCAATTTAAGGTCAATGAGCATTCCGACCGCCATAAAAAACAGGCCCAGCAGTAATCCGCGGAAACGTTCAAGGTCAGCGGTGATTTGATGTCGGAACTCGGAATCAGATAACAAAATACCCGCGAGAAATGCTCCAAGCGCCATGGACATCCCCACGTGTTCCATCAACCAACCGGTACCCAGCACCAGCGCCACGGCAGTTGCGGTAAATATTTCTTCATTGCCCGAGGCTGAAATATGGCGGAACACGGGACGAATCGCGTAGCGTCCTACCAGGATGACCAGTAGCAGGACACCCATTCCCTCTGCAAAACCAAGCCCGACTTCCGGTGATATACGGCCGGTGCGCGGACCAAACAACTGTATCATCGCCAACAGGGGCACAACGGCCAGGTCTTGCAGCAGCAAAACGCCCAACGTGGCACGCCCTTCTTTACGGTGCAATATATGTTGCTCCGCTGCCAATTGAAGAACAAAGGCAGTAGACGACAATGCCAGGCCAAATCCCACAATAATGGCTGGCCGTGGCTCCATACCGGCTAAATAGGCAATACCGCTAATGGACCACCCCAGCACTGCCACCTGGACGGTGCCCAGGCCAAACACCAGTTTGCGCATGGTCCAGAGTCGTTCGGGTTTCAATTCAAGACCAATCACAAACAGCAAAAACACCACGCCCAATTCAGCGATAGCTCTAATCTGATCTACAAATTCAATCAAACTCAATACCGCCGGACCGACGATCAGGCCCGCGGCGAGATAACCCAGCACCGACCCCAGTCCGAGCCGTTGAAAGATAGGCACCACCAAAATGGCAGCAATTAACAGGATCAGAACATCAGCGAGCATAGGCGTACCATGGAGTGTTTCGTGCTGTGTGTTCGATATAAACGCACAATATCTCTATTTAAATTAGTTTAATACGCACAAATTACAATGTCTTTAATCCCTGTCAACAATAAAAGTGAACAAAACGCCGTATATAGTCAATAAAGCCGTTGTATATAAGTAGCACGACGGCTGCGAATTTTATAACAAAGGTAATACACTGGTTTATCTCAACTCCTAAACTAAAGACGCACAACACAAGCGCTATCATCGAACCACAATACTCCATCAGGGCACCTTGCAACACTTTGTCACTGAACGCATACTATCCGTTATGAAACACACACTGGATTCACTGCCACTAAGCAATCATTTTACGTCGCTGGGAGAAGCATTTTTTAGCCGGGTACAACCCACCCCGTTCGAAACCCCGCCCCGGCTGGTTCACTATAATGAGCAGGCTGGCGAATTGCTGGATCTCGATCCTGCACTGCTGCACACACCCGGCGGACAACAACGTATTGCGGAAATTTTTTCAGGAAAAACATCTTTAAGCGATGCGGATTCCATTGCCATGCTGTACGCCGGCCATCAATTCGGCCACTATGTACCGCAATTGGGTGATGGGCGAGCCATTATCATCGGAGAAACCGTCAATCAACGCGGCGAACGCTGGGAAATCCAGCTCAAAGGCAGCGGCTTAACACCCTATTCGCGAGATGGCGACGGTCGTGCCGTACTGCGCTCCACCATACGAGAATATTTATGCAGTGAAGCCATGCATGGCCTGGGTATACCCACCACCCGTGCGTTGTGCATCATTGGCAGTGATGATGAAGTTTACCGTGAAAGGATTGAGCCGGGCGCTATGATGA
>JASFMT010000200.1:0-6867 GCA_050117455.1 Gammaproteobacteria bacterium
GGTTTCAAGGTACAGCATTGTCAACTGTCCCAGGACATCGTCGCCCACAGCGCCGGCCAAAAATGGAGCCTGGTGTTAGTGCACCCCGACACCCGCGTCTACGCCGAAATCTCCCCTGCAACCACGTCCCTGGATATGCCTGGCTATGAAGTCAACTTCTGGAGTATCGCACCCGATGGCAACGGATTGCTGACCCTGAACGGGCGCGGACATACTGTAATGTCCGAAATACCGGGAGTAACCGTACACGACCCCATGATCCAGTCGTTACACCAGCAATACGACATGCATCTTGAAGAGCGCCGGGAATGGAGTTCCACCACCAATTATCAGTTGCTGGACCCTTCCGCCTATGTTGCATCGCAGCAAAAGCTGATGGATGGATATTTCACCAACCTTCAGCAGGAACGAGGGTTAAAGAAGAAGGATCAACATCACTACCGCTTATCCTTGCTCAAATGCCTGAAAATGGTAGTGGCGTTTTTCAGGGGTGAACTTAAAGCAAGGAAACTTTTAAAGACAAGGTTTAAATCAAAACTCAAAAACAAACTGCAGGGCACTGCGAGCAAAGCACTGTCTTCCTCTGCCTATCCCGTGGAAACCGACGTCCTGGCTTATAAACGTCTCAGCAGCATACGCGAAAGACATTTGTCGGGTTTGTTTTCCCGTTTTATGCTGGTCGCCGCCACCTGGGTTGTCGTTTACTTTATCCTGGGACTCAGTTTTTCTCTGAATTCGCTGTTGATTTTACTGGGAGCCGTCCTTCTGCATGAACTGGGACATATCCTGGCGATGGTTTTGTTCCGTTACCGGGATTTGCAGGTATTTTGCGTACCTCTATTTGGCTGGGCCAGGTCCACTAAAAACAGTTATGTTGCCAAATGGAAACAGGTCATTGTCTATTTGATGGGGCCGTTACCCGGCCTGTTACTGGGGATGGGGTTGATCATTGCCAATAAAACCGCGCAATTCCCCTTGCTCTATGAAGCAGCGGCAGTATTGATCTTAATTAATTATCTGCATTTACTTCCCTACATGTCGCTGGACGGCGGGCGCATTATGCGACTGCTTGTGATGGAACGTTTTCCGTTAAGTAAATTGTTATTCCCACTGGTAAGCGGCGCGGCATTCGCTGCAGGGGCTTATTATCTCGGCGAACCAGTATTCTGGGCTTTGTCGATGATGACAGTCGCCAGTATTCCGTTTGGCATGCGTGAAAGCGCGGTACTACGCGCTGTGCGCCGGCTGATGAAAGAACAACGCAAAAAGAACCAGAGTGCGAAAGACTTTCACAGTCTCGACAGCAATAATAAACTGGCCCGGGTATTCCTGGCGCTGAAAAAACCCCGCTTTCGCAAACTGAACTTTTTCATGAAATACAACCTGGTCAAATCACTCGATGGTGTTGTTCATCAACCAAACGCCGGTAGTCCCGCAGGATCGCTGTCTTTGTTTACCGTTTACCTGATAGCACTGCTCATCACACCACAAGCGGTTCTCCTTACCGTACAACAGAATTCTCAAACTTTTCAGCTCAAGTCAAAATATCTGGGGCAACTTGCCAGGAACGACCTCGACAGCAAAATTGCCCGTGCGGCCACGTCACAGAAACGCTTCCAGTTGCTGACCCAGGCCGCTGACGAGGCTATGACCAAAGGTGACTTCAGCAAAGCCAGGGATTATCTGTCGCGCGCGGAAACAAGCTATCAGCAATTTAAGGAAAACGATGCTTTAGCCGAACTGTCGCGCGGCTATGCTAAATATTACACCCTCAACCGCGAACTCGATGCCGCCGTCAAATATCAACAAAAGGCAATTGCAGTTTATGAGAAAAAACCCAGCGACCACTATTTTCAACTGGCGGCTAGCTATGATGAGCTATCTGAGATGCTGTTCCAGCAACAAAATCGCTATGATTCTGAGAATAGCCTGACGAAAGCGTTGTCCTACGCAATAAATATTGACGAGCCGGACCAATGGTACATGATTACCAAAATTGCCGGCCAGCTACTGGACTGGTATTACCTGGAAGATCGGCAACCCGAGGCCCAGAGACTTCTCAGTAGTTTAATAGACAAGTTTGACAGCAAACAGACACCGGTCAAAAACTATGTGGCGGGTTTTGTCTATGAAGAGCTGGGCTGGTTACATGCAGCAGCCAATGACGAAAAAGCGGCGATGGAAAAGTTTGACCGTGCCCTGGAACTGGCGCAACAATATACCACGCAGTTAAAGAAGGCGCGGCCGGACCGCCGCGAGGAAACGAAACTATTACTGGCCAAAGCAGCCGTCTACTTCAAGGAAGGCTACAACGATTTCTCAAAAATACAGTTTAACAACGCCGAAGAACTGGCCCAGGAAGGCTCCTTTGCATCCATTAAACAATATATTGATACTTACAAGCCTGACAATCTCCCGGTTGAGGTCCAGAAAAACTACCGCCGTGAAGCGAAGCGCTGGAAACTGATCACCGACGCCTACCGGCACACCCACTCCTGACGACCCACTATCAACACAGGCCAGCGGCTCTCTCCCGTACAAATACCTGGGCTACGATCGCTAATTCCAGCACCAATGACCCCTAACTAACTGTATTGTTTAGATATATTTGTCAATTGCGGCAGCACATAAACGCTAGTATGATTTTTAACTAGTATGACATTTTTCCACGCACCGGCAGCGGTGCCGCAATCGCCATTTGTACCGTTCATGACGATCCGACGTATTCACATTGACGCAAACGCACACCTTTATCTGCCTCCCATGCCCCTGTTGCACAAACCCACCAATGACGTTTTGTGTATGGTGTTGCATATAGCGCAGCGACATCGTTGTGTCCGCGGCAACCCTGGCGGGAACACGCAATGGACCTGACGATTACCAGCATTATCCTTTACGGGACAGGAATTACCCTGGTACTTCTGCTGGGGATCTTTGCCAATGCTGTTAACCAGCTAATGGGAATACGTATTCAACGTCCCCGGCTACTGCCGGACAATGGTCAACAGGCACCCGAACATCTAGAGGAAATTTACCAAAACGCCGTTCAACAGCTGACTATACTGGGATTCGAACCACACCATTGCCAGCTATCCCGGGATATCATTGCCCACGAATACGCGGAAAAAATTGTCAGGGTGATGGTTCACCGGCAAAACCGGGTATTCGCGGAGATTTCGCCGGCTTCGACAGTTCTCGATCTACCTGGCTACGAAATTGACTTCTGGAGCATTGCCAAAGATGGCAGTGCGCTGGTTACGCTCAACGGGAGAGGTCACTCGTTGCTGGGTGATATTCCAGGCGTCACCATCCATGATCCACTGCAACTACCGTTGAACGAACAATATCAATCCCACCTGGAACGCCGAGACGAGCTGTTTAATGATAATCCGGCGATTACGGTAACGACTGCAGTCTATCTCAAGTTGCAGCAAAAACTTCTGGATGGATATTTTCTGGGATTGATCAAAGACGGCAGCATAAAAAGCACGGGCAATAACGAATTTAGGATGTCATTTTCCAAGGCCATCAATATATTGCCACGTTTCATCAGGGGAGACATGAAGGTCCAGCGATTGTTGCGTAAAAAGCTGGCGCACCAGGAACCTCAAAATGATTCCCGACAATCAACCAAAGGCCCAGCTGATTCGACCCGCACTACGTTAAAGAACCCCAAAGGCAGCTACAGTGTTGACTCTGAAGTACAGTCCTATTTGCGGTTGAGCTCCGCGCGCGAGCGCAATCCCGCCGGGATCGCCAGTAAACTGATTATGTTTACCATTACGCTGGTGCTTTCCTATTTCGCTTTTGGGCTGGTGTTTTCCTTCGGCTCGGTACTGATACTGCTCGGTGTCATCCTTTTTCACGAACTGGGGCACGTTGCCGCGATGTATGCGTTCAGGTACCGGGATTTGCAGATATTGTTTATACCTTTGCTTGGCGCCGCGGCTACCGGGAAAAAAGACAAGGTTGAGGTCTGGAAACAGGTCGTCGTTTATCTCATGGGCCCGCTGCCGGGCATCCTGGTCGGAATATTGTTCATTGTCTGGTACCAGCAGGTGCAATGGGCATGGCTCTACGAAACGGCCATTATTATGCTGGTTATCAATTATCTCAACCTGTTGCCGTTCGTACCACTGGATGGCGGGCATATTGTACGGTTGACCATAATGGAACGTTTCCCGACCGGTAAATTATTGTTTACCGGATTCAGCGTGGTAGCCTTTGCCGCCGGCGGCTGGTTTCTGGGAGAACCCATTTTCTGGGTACTGGCGGTAATCATGCTGATTAGTCTGCCCTGGAGTGCGCTTGAAGCCGGTGTTTTAAATGAACTTTATCAACAGCCATTGCTGCTCGACGATCTGGACAAAAAAGGCAAACTGAAACTGTTATTTGAGACGCTCAAACAACCCAGATTCCATAAATTGAATTTTTCCCAGAAGTACGACCTGGCCAAATCGCTCAGCGAAGTGTTACTGCAGCCTCAGCACCTCGGCCGATTGGGTACCCTGGGGCTGGCCGGTGCTTATATTGGCGCATTGTTGTTGACGCCCCCGGCAATCATGGTCACAACGGTGGGCGTTGACAATGCCTACAATATTGTCGCCTTAATGCATGGCAACCATCCGATAAAAGACTGGGATACGGAAATCGCGCAGGCCGAATCGGCTATCGAACGATTTGACGTGATGCTGGACGCCTCGCAATTTTATATTGCCACCAGCAATCTACCAAAGGCGCTTCGCTATCTGGAGCAAGCAGAAACTACTTTTTCCGTAATTAACAATGACTCGGCCCTTGCCAGGCTTTACCTGGCTTATTCCCAGTTGTACCGACAGCAACAGGATTTACCACAGGCCGAATCATACCTTCAAAAAATCATCAAGCTTCACCGGCAAACCCCGGAACAATATTCATTTGAGCTGGCAAACGACTACCAGACACTGGCAACCATTTATAGCCAACAAAACAAACAGCAGGATCTCGAATCGGTGTTGAATGACGGTCTGGGCTATGCGCTAAAAGTCAAAAATCCCGAACAGCGCTATTTGATCACGACCCTCACCGGCCAACTGATGGATTTATATTACCGTCAACAGCAATTCAAACAGGCCGAAAAGGTTCTCGGCAACATCTTACCCGAGCTTCAGGAATACAAGGACCCGTTAAACAAACAAATTACTAATTATATCTATCAGGAACTGGGCTGGCTTTTCGTTACAAAAAAGGACCCTGACACCGCCATGGACTATTTCAGCAAGGCGCTGTCACTGTCCACCGGTACAAAAGAGCCTCTAACAACGTTGTCGGGACTGACTGATGAAATAGATAATAATAGCGCAGCAAATATGACGACTATTGATTTACTGTTGGCATTAACCGCAGTCCAGTACGAAAAGGGCAATATGAGTATCGCCCAGAGCTATCTGCAGAAGGCAACTGAACTAATCAAGCTCAATTACTTTGAGTCCCTGGATCAATATATTGGCACATATACCACCAGCTATCAGACCGACGATATAAACACTACCCCACCACGGGATGCTGCGCGCTGGCACCTGATCAGCGAAGCCCATCAATACTTCACGCCAAAGAAGACCGCCGCTGTCAATTAAGCTTATATACTGCTGCACGCGGCATCGCTGTTAATACCTCATGCTGTTTTATACTGTTGGCGAACCCAGCGCATCATCGGCAATTTCCCGCACTTCGCTATTCTCATCCATCGCCAGTTTCTGCAAATAAGGTATCGCATTATAACTATGTGTCAATGCCAGAAAATGGGCGGTATCGGCACGAACCTGGGGACTGTCATGGCGAATTAACTCGCCCAACGGGTCGACGACACTCTTCAAAATATTAGTGCCTTCCAGTTCCTCAAATACCGCACTGATTCCCAAACGTACTTTGTAGTCCAGCTCAGTATCTTTAATCAGGGATAGAAGCGTTGGCAGTTGTTGCTCGCCATTTCTCATCATCCTGATCACCAGGTCCAGCTGCCCATTGGAAAGTACATACTTCAGGTATTCAGCATGACCTTGCGGTGAATTTAAAGCCCCCACCCAATCTCGAAGCTCCTTTTCCGACAGTTTTCCCTGAAACTGGAAGTTACCCAGTTTCAACCAGGGAGCTGACTTGACGTGATACTTTTCCGCGTATTCTGGTTGCTGTGACACATCAATAACATCCAGCCTGGCCAGCACATCTTCATCAAGTAATTTGTCCAATATTTTCTTAAGCGCCGCGCAGTGGACACAACCCGGCGTTGTAAGCAGCAATGCATTGGCAGCTGTCTGCTTACGATTCTCATTTGCGTTTTTTTCTTTCATCGTTAATACAGGTTTTGTGAATATTAGATAGTTTGTTTGGTCATCGCATACAGAACAACAATAGCGAAGTTCCATGACCGAGTCCACAGGCTTTGCTTCGCTGTACGCTTATGCAATACCAGCCAGGGCTAAAAAAAATAACGTAATCTTATTTCCACCTTACTGTCATTTTGCTTTTCCCCAAACTCGCTATGGTCATCGCCGTTGAGCACATTGATTTTTGCACGCAATTCGAAATTCGTAATACCGGTAAAAGTAACTTCCGGCGCAACGTTGTAACTCTTATCTTCGAGGTTAATAATGGCGGTAATCGCCGGGGTCCAGTATAGCCAGTCAAAGGGCTCTTTTTGCATCGCCCGAATATAAAGATACTCGCGCATGACAGTTTGTTTAACATAGCCGGCACTTGCGATGGCACGTGCCGCGGCAATGGCGGCGTCTGGATTTGGTGCGTCGGGTGCCGCATCCACCAGTTGATAGAACTGCGCCATCTGGTCTTGCGTGAAACCGGTACCGTTGAAATAATATTCCACGATAT
>JASFMT010000201.1:0-6859 GCA_050117455.1 Gammaproteobacteria bacterium
TATTGACTGCAAGAGCCTGAACGAAATCAAGGAAAAACAATACGGTAAGTAATTGATATTTAATCACTGATTGTTGTTCCAGCAACGGCCGGCTTGATAACGCCGGCCGTTCATACCACTCTCTAAATCCTCGATCGCTGACATTATTCCCGCCAACGAGGCCATACTGTTAATGCAGCGCCCCACCATCGCGACCCACGGCCATAGTGAAGCATGGTAATGGCTGAACCCCACGCTAACCTGGCGCGTCAAAGATAATGTTTTATCAACCACGCCCGTTTTAAGGGATAATGCACTACCCAAACAATAGTGACAGGCATGCCGTTCGACTCCCAAAATAACCGAACCTATCGGGGCAGGTTTGCGCCCTCACCTACGGGCCCGCTACATTTCGGCTCATTGGTGTGCGCTGTCGCCAGTTTTCTACAGGCACGTGCAAACCGTGGCACCTGGCTGGTCAGGATGGAAGACCTGGACCCACCCAGAGAGATCCCGGGCGCGGCTGACGATATTTTGCGCACCCTGGAATGTCATGGTCTTGGCTGGGATGAAACTGTGGTCTACCAGAGCCAGCGACATGAGCGTTACCACCATTGGCTAGAATATTTGTTAAGCAATGATCTTGTTTACCGTTGTCGCTGTTCGCGCAAGGATATCCAGCAGCAACAACTAGCGCTTGGCATCAATGTTTATCCCGGTACCTGCAAGGAACAACGAGTGACCGGCGAAGAACAACATGCTGTTCGCCTCAGAGTGTCAGCCAAATCCATACATTTTCACGACCGGATCCAGGGACAATTTGGCCACGACATCGCCGTGGATGTGGGGGACTTTGTGGTCAAACGCGCTGATGGCTGGTTTGCCTATCAATTGGCTGTCGTGGTAGATGATGAAGAACAAGGCATTACGGAAGTGGTTCGCGGCAGCGACCTGCTGGACAACACACCCCGGCAAATCTACCTGCAACAGCAACTCAATGTGCGCACCCCCGACTATGCCCATATACCCGTCGCCACCACGGTAACTGGAGAAAAATTGAGCAAACAAACTTTTGCCCGTCCCGTGGACAACGGTACCCCCCTGGAGAATATTATTATGTCCCTGGCGTTTTTAGGGCAAAACCCGCCAGCGCCCGGGGAATTCGATAACCTGAACAGCCTGTGGCAGTGGGCAATTGACCGCTGGAATATCGACGCTATACCCCGGGTACCCGGAATTTACACCGCATCTTGATCCGGGTCATTGGCCCGTAACGTAATAGCCCTCCTCGCTACTGCCTTGGCCAGCCACGTTTTGTTACCATAAGAGGCAGACCACACCGCAGAACTAACACGAAAAGATCCACAACTGGACCACAACAGGACAAAGCTATGGCCACAGAAAACATCGAATCCATTTTGCAGGAAGACCGGCTGTTTAAACCCGCAGATACCTTTGTGAAAGACGCACGTGTTAACAAGGAACAACTGGACGAGCTACGGAAACAGTCGCAACAGGATTATGAGTCATTTTGGGCGGAACTGGCGCGGGGTGAAATAAGCTGGGATAAACCCTTTACCCAGATTCTTGATAGCAGCAAGGCCCCCCATTTCCGCTGGTTTTACGATGGTACGTTGAATGTGTCCTACAACTGTCTCGACCGCCACCTCGATGCGCGTAAAGACAAAACCGCCATCGTCTTTGAAGGTGAAAAAGGCGACACACAACATATCAGTTATGGCGAATTACATGGCAAGGTCTGTGAATTTGCCAATGGCCTGAAATCCATTGGCATTAAAAACGGCGACCGGGTCGTAATTTATATGCCCATGGTGCCGGAAGCGGCCATCGCCATGCTGGCCTGCGCCCGTATCGGTGCCATCCACTCCGTCGTATTCGGTGGCTTTTCCGCCGAATCGTTAAAGGACCGGATCGAAGATGCCGGGGCGGTTTGCGCCATTACCGCCGATGGCGGCCACCGCGGCGGAAAGATTATTGAGCTGAAGGCGGCAACCGACAAGGCGCTATCGGCAGGCTGCGAAACCATCAACAAGGTTGTGGTCTTAAAGCGTACTGGTCACGATGTGGCATTTAACAAGGATCGCGATATCTGGTGGCACGATTTGATTGAAGGTCAAAGCAATGACTGTCAGCCCGAACCGGTACAAAGCGAACATCCTCTGTTTCTGTTATATACCTCCGGATCCACCGGCAAACCTAAAGGCATCCAGCATTCCACCGCAGGCTATCTGCTCAATTGTATCGTGACCATGAAGTGGGTTTTCGACATTCAGGATAACGATGTCTATTGGTGCACCGCGGACGTAGGCTGGATCACCGGCCACAGTTATGTCACGTATGGACCCCTGGCGGTTGGCGCCACCATGCTCATGTACGAAGGCGCACCTACCGTTCCCGATGCCGGGCGGTTCTGGAAAATTTGCCAGGATCATAACGTCACCGTTTTTTATACGGCACCAACCGCCATACGGGCCCTGATGAAACAGGGCGATCACCTTCCGGAAGGCTATGATTTATCAAAACTGCGCCTGCTGGGTACCGTCGGTGAACCCATCAATCCCGAGGCATGGATGTGGTATCACAAGGTCATTGGCAAAGAGCGTTGTCCCATTGTGGACACCTGGTGGCAAACGGAAACCGGCGCCAACATGATTGCACCGGTACCCGGTGCGGTAGCGACCAAGCCCGGCTCCTGCACCCTGCCTCTGCCCGGCATCGACGCTGCCATCGTCGACGAACAGGGTAACGAGATTGAAACCGCCAACCAGGGTGGTTACCTGGTGATTCGCAAACCCTGGCCTTCCATGTTGCGCACCATCTGGGGAGACGACCAACGTTATAAGGATACCTATTGGGGCAAGTTTAACGGTAAGTATTACCTCGCCGGCGACAGTGCTCGCCGGGATGAAGACGGTTATTACTGGATAATGGGACGTATCGATGACGTGCTCAATGTCTCCGGGCACCGCCTTGGCACCATGGAAGTGGAATCGGCCCTGGTGGCCCATGAAAAAGTGGCCGAAGCGGCTGTTGTCGGTCATCCCGACGAAGTCAAAGGCGAAGGCATTTTTGCTTTCGTGGTATTAAAGGGCGAACGGCCCGAGGGTGGCATCGACGAAAAACTTACCCAGGAATTACGCGCCTGGGTTGCGGACCAGATCGGTCCCATTGCCAAACCCGACGAGATCCGCTATGCGGACAACTTGCCAAAAACCAGGTCCGGTAAAATTATGCGCCGCCTGTTACGTACCATTGCAAAGGGTGAAGAAATTACCCAGGATACGTCGACCCTGGAAAACGAAGCGATTCTGCAGCAATTGCAGGGCAAGGTATAATGACCTTTCAGCATTAATTGAATAGTCCAAAAAAAAAGCAACCTGTTCAGTTGCAGGTTGCTTTTTTAATCTGGATATATCAGTTTGTGGTAATTAACCACCCACACCGTCAAAGTAAACTTCGATATTTAGCTTGCCGACAAACAATGCGTCAACCTGCATGCTTTTGCTGTCATGGTCTACCCGGAAGCCTTCCTGTTCTACCGGCGTAATCATGCCAAAAGTCAGTTCACCTTCGGGTAACGTCACGTCCATCGTTACCCGCATGGGATAGTAACCATCGAGAAAGCGCCGGTGAAACGGGCCGTTGCGCATGCTGTAAGTTCCGTCGTAATTGGGATACAGCGAATGCACCTGCGCTTTAACGCATACACTGGCCTCATCGCTGGTAATGTTTTTCAATTGCACCGAGTTATCTTTCACCCACGCCCTGTCCAAACCAGAACTGGACACCACTTCAATATTGCGGGTACGGCGGCCATGATAAAGAATCTGGGCATCCGGCACCTTATCGAGATTCTCATGACATTGCACCAGATCAATCCAGCCATCCTCCAGGCTTTGGGATTTGATGGTGAACTTGTTATGCAAAATATGCGGTGGTTTGTCCGGAGGCGAAGACAAAAACTCCAGGTCACCTTCATTAACAGCCAGCGCCCTGGCTTCCGAATCGTCGTTCAGAAACCGCTCCCATTCTTCATCGACGGACTTCATGCCCGTAATGCCGACGACAATTAATAGAACCATGGTAATCTTTATAATCATTTTATTCATGCTTATCGGCTTATCCATTATTAACCTCCTGCCGTGCAATTAAATTCACAGCCACTTACCACCTGCCGGTTGACCCGTAACCTGTTCCGCTGAATATTGAGAGTATCGCTACGAGCAATTGTTCTATTGCTGCCCCTTAGCCTGTTCGATGAGCAAACCGGCACAAAACACTTTATATATCGATTAAAGCAATAGACTCCAATGTGTTCATCCTAATCTAGCGATCATTACCATCAATCGCAAGCAATGAATGGCGTGCTTTGCGCCATCGGCAAGTATTTGGTGCCAGGGGTTTTAAGGTTATTTTTTGTTGTTTGAAATCAGCAATTTACTGTATAATAAATTTACGGATGTTAAATCGTTAATGGTTATAAATATAAATTTTAATCTTTGGAATTACTTGCTTATCCGTAAATTTTTTGTTGAAAAATCGTAAATTAGCGCCATTCATCTAAAGCTTTATCACAAATAAGCCGAAAAATAATCAATACGTGACCATATGGATCGATTACTGCGCAGGTTCAATGAATCGGGTAATACCCGTATTGTGAATACATTTCGCTAAAAAAACATTTGGGCGGCTAGATAACATCACATTGTGTTTGTGATATACAATTGCCTGCGGATATTCAATAAACCTCAGCGGGCACGCGATAAAGGGCATCGTAGACCGGACATTTATGACAAGCGTCGGATCAAAAAAATTTTTTATCGTTGGTTTTATCGGGATTATTGTGCTGCTGATTGCCCTTATTATTCTCTGGCACAATAACATCAGGACCAGCACAGAACGTTTGAAACGACTGGCAGGCTCCCAGCTTGAAACCTCCCTGTTAACCACCATGCGCGATGCAACACACCGCCGCGCCATTTCACTGGCTCGCATGAACGCCATGGATGACCCTTTCGACCGCGACGAGGAATTCATAAAAATCCGTGAAATGGGCACCTTGTTCCTTCAGGCCAGGAACAAATTATGGGAACGGCCAATGACCCCGGAGGAAGATAAAGCCTGGGAAGTGGTCAAGGAAAACATGAATAAGGGCGGCATGATACAACACCGCGTTTTAAACCTTATTCAGGACGAAAACCTTGACGACGCCAAGAAAGTATTTATTAAAGAACTTGTACCCATGCAGGACAGGTTCGTGGATAACATATCCAGTATTCTTGAGATGAAACGGGCCGAGGTTGAACAGGAGCTCCAGGAAGCGTCACGCAACAATAAACAAGCGTATGGCTTTATCGGCTTGATGGGCAGCGTGGCCATCATGCTGGGCATATTCATGGTAGTAGTCATACGCCGTACCGGTAAAACAGAAGATGCCCTGTTGGAACAAAGTGACCGGATTCGCGCATTGTACGAAGTGTCGTCCATGTCGGGACTCAAAACCGATGAACAAATTGAAGAAATGCTGAACCTGGGTTGCCGGTTCCTCAAGATGGATTGCGGACGCGTCAATCGCGTTGAAAAAGACAAGAATACATCCACTGTTCTTAACGTTGCCGGCCCGGACACCTACAACCAGAATCCTGGCATGATGTACTTTCTCGACGAAAGTATTTGCAGTATAACAGTCGACAACAATGGACCGCTGGCAATAAATGACCTCAAGGACCCCACCATACGCGGCCACCACAAAAGTTTACGCAATGCCAACATTGAATCTTACATCGCCGCACCCATTACCGTAAACGGAAAGACGTACGGCACTGTCAATTTTTCATCCAGAACTAAACGCATGACACCGTTTGCCGAAACAGACAAGGACATGGTTAACCTTATTGGCAGTTGGGTGAGCGTGGCTATCGAGCGCCAAATACAGCAACAGGAACTGCGCGCTGCCAAAGATTCCGCGGAATCGGCGAATAAAACCAAGAGCGCATTTCTTGCCAATATGAGCCACGAATTGCGGACACCGTTAAATGCGATCATTGGTTACAGTGAAATGCTGTCTGAAGAAGCATCGGTATCAAAGGATGAAGATTCGCTGGAGGATTTGGAGAAGATCAAAATGTCGGGCCATCACCTGTTGACCCTGATCAACGACGTGCTGGACCTGTCAAAGATCGAAGCGGGTCGAATGGAATTTGTCTTTGAAGACTTTGACATTGAACCGGTAATCAACGAGATTTCCGCTACCATTCTCCCGTCTGTCGGCAAAAACAACAACCAGCTGGAAGTCAACCTGGATCTGCCGGATGGTAAAAAAATTCATGCGGATAAAATGCGTTTCAAGCAAGTGTTGTTTAACCTGTTGAGTAACGCCAATAAATTCACCCAACATGGTACTATTACAATCAACGTGCATGCCGCGTTGCAACAGGATGCCGAATTCCTGTCGATCGAAGTCAAGGATACCGGTATCGGCATGACCCCGGATCAAATGAGCCGGGTATTCGAAGCCTTTACCCAGGCTGATCCATCAATCAGCAAGGAATACGGTGGTACCGGACTTGGCCTGGCCATCAGCCAGCGCATCTGCATGCTCATGGAAGGCGAAATCACCGTTGACAGCGTGGAAGGCGTCGGTTCAAGTTTTACAGTACTGTTACCCGCCGCCGAGTCCAATCGTAGTGCCGCTGTCGCCTGACCCTGAACTCAACTATTGCCTTCCCGTAACATATACCATCAACCCGCTGATTTTGTAAAATAGCGCTGCGATCCGAGCGCCGACGTCTTCAAATCCTGTTAGCACGAGCCTCCCTGCCCTGTCACCGGGAATAAAAAATCCGGTTGCGTCACGATG
>JASFMT010000202.1:0-6804 GCA_050117455.1 Gammaproteobacteria bacterium
AGGGGCGGCACCTTCTTACGTTGCCCGTCATGTAAAGACTTTAAATAATGGCGGGCAACCATTACCGTCTTCTACCAGAAGCTTTTTTGAATCACGCTTTGGCCAGGACTTCAGTCGAGTGCGCGTGCATACCGATGCAAAAACAGCTCAATCGGCCAGGGATATCCAGGCTAAAGCCTATACCTCAGGTAGTAATATCGCTTTTGCCTCTGGCCAGTATTCACCATATACCCACGAAGGCAAACGGCTATTGGCGCATGAGTTAACCCATGTCATACAGCAAACAGGAAAAGTTACTCGTAAAGCAACGCCTCGAATTCAACGGCGAGTAATGATGTACATCCCACCGGCGGGCTCACGTTCCTGGGCCATCTGGCATGAAATGCCACGCCGGGAACGGCGAAGGTTGGTTCGGCGACGGTTTACCAATCAGGCGCAGCGTAATTTAGCTTATCGAGTGATTGAAGATCTGGCCCTGGCGTCGGATCGTTTTCGTTTTACAAACGAAGCTGAATTATATTCTGAAGTGCGTAAACGGGTGCTGACTTCACGCATTATGCAGGCAACGCAACGCACCGTGAGCGGCCGGCGCGGCTTCGGTTATCCTTTCACAACGCCCAGTTTATTTTGGGGCCCACGTGTTAACTATGCAGCACGAAATTACTGGACGCCAGGCACGCCGGATAATTATTCGCTACGCCGGGATCCGGTAAAGCGCAGACAAATCCGGCGCCTGCCACGCAACCGGCGTCATACAGTCTATGGTGATCAAAGTGGACTGTATCAATTTCAACTTAATTCGGCAGGTCGTGCTAATCCTTATCAGGCTATTGTAAAGCTATTTGATAGACAACCGGTTCATAAGCGTTCATTAATACATTGTGACTATCTGATATCACTAGTGCACTTCCGAGCCTTCATGGAAACGCTTGGACAATCAGAATTTAATCGCCGAGCGCGTGCTTTCATGCGAGGCGGCAGGAGAAATATTGTTCTACGCTATAACCTGTTTAGTGATCTCGAAGTACCATTTGGTGCGCGAACATCAAGTCGACCGTTGGGAAGTTTACAGTATGTCAGACCCTCATCTGAGGCGGACCTTGTCATTGGCGATCACGTCGTTTTTTTCAACCATAAAGCCTACGACCTGATTAATCGCAATATTGGCAATGCCTGGCGTTTGGAAAATGCCTTACTAATCGATCGGCCTAATCGTCGTAATATTTTTCTCGGTCATGGTTCGGGGAGAAAAACCGCAGCACAGATGCGGGCTAAACTGGCACAGGAATACAATGATGTTGTAAACATCGCCTTTGGTGTCATACATAGAACCCGTCGTGGTTCAGCTGCATCTCGTACATCAGCTATGGCGGAAATGAGAAGACGATTTCCAAATGTCCGGCGAGTTGGTGGCCGTTGGCGAATACAGGGTCGCCTTAGCCTGTTTGGTTTACGTCGCGGAGGAACTGGGCCCTATTATAGTGCGCAACTCAGAAGGATCCGGGCAAACGAAGTACTTGGCTTAAAAGATCCGCTTAATCCACATCTAATGAATCCAGTGCGCAGACCAGTGGAATCACGCTAGGGAAAAATACTGTAAATATAGATCGTTATCGCGGGGAAGGCATACCCGGGACATTCCAGCCGAGATCGAATGGTTTTTTGTTGTTTCTCCTTCTGCCAGGTGATTGATCGTTAAAGCTGTTGAAATAATCATGTTAATAAAAAGCAAAGCGTTACTTTCAGGTTCGCAGGATACGTTCGCACTGGATTGGTTGAATGTGTGGTTGAAATGATCATTGCCGTGATTTTCTCCTTTACTATGGAGCAGTCACAAGGCATCGCATTCGTGAAAGAAGCAATTATTGCCAGTATAGGGAATATCAATTCTGGTTGATTTCTATGCAAATTGATAAGACGACCAACGTTAATTTTTACAGTTGTGGAAATTTGTGCCTGAACTGAATTATGATAAAAATGACAGGTGGATCATCAGAATAAAAATTCGCCATTTCAACAAAATAACCAATAAAAATAGCTTGTCAATGTATGACGGTACGTGCCAGCTGCCAGGGGAAATCGCATATGGAAATGAACGCCAATCCTATCTATAACATGCCGCATCGCCATGCTTTTGTGATGACCGGTACCAAAACCCTGTTTCTTTGTCATCTCACTCAGCTGCATACCGAAATGCACATGTATCAGTTAGTACTCCGGGTACGATTACCGGATTATGTCATGCAAATCTATCGGGATGATCAGTTGCGTCATCCGGACTCGACTTATTTTCTGGGCAATGTAGAACTGGATGAATTTAGTCTTCCGGATCTCCAGACAGGGGCTCGTGTTGCTTTTATCGGCGAATTTTGGCGTGATATACCTGACGAACCGGTATATACGCACTGGCCGTGGCGTGATGAAAAACCGGTTGCCGCCAATTTTGACGTGGAAATCGAAAGGGTGGTGCATTACCGACATTTTGATTTTAATTTTAATTATCCCAATAGTCTGACTTATTTTATGTTTGGAGCCGGTAACGAAGCGCATCTTTACCACTACCAGACCAGGGAGCCGGATTTTGATCAGGTCATTAGTCTTACCGCGGCTCCTCATTGGTTACCCCCTCGGCAGCTGGAAGCGGGTATTAATATAAACTTTCCCGAACTGCCTGTAAAACCCGAAGGTGAACCTGTGTACTGTACTAATCCTTTGGTTGAGCATAGTTACGTGGTGCAATATAACGGCTTGAAGCAAATTCATGGCAAGGATTTGCCACGCTATAAAGTTCATATCGGTCGCAATCTGTGGTGCAGCACCAAGGTAACCAATGCGGATAACCCATGTAATCCCAGTTAAATTGAATAACGGAAATGGGATATTGTCATAATTACCGGTTTTTTAAGAGGTAACACCATACTCCCTCTCTGTAATGGGGACGGGAGAGATGTGACCATCGGCTGGAAATTCCTGATAAGCAATCGTGAAGCTGAGGTTTGTTTTTATAAAATCGACAGGTAATGGGGTAGCTATCATGGTACGCCACGCCAGGGAAGCGAGAGTTGACTGTAATAAAAGAAAGTTGACAGTAATAAAATAAGTATAAATAAAACCAAGGGAGCCATGCATGGCTATTGATCACCAGCTTCTGGATCAACTTAAACTCACTGGCCGCACGGGTGCGGAGTCGCTGGGCGCCTGGTTTCTGGGTGTTAAAGGCGAAAACCAGAACCTGTTTGAAGAACTCATCGTTAACGCCATTAGAAATCACGTCGCGGATCGAAAAACCGATTATCCCAACGACCCGGTGTGGATTACCGAAAAAGTAAAAAATAATCAACACTACAAGGAAGGTGTTGAGATTCTTCGTGAGGAGTTCCGGAAACTCATGAAGATGCTGGAATATTCCGTGCCATTTTACAGTTACCGCTACCAGGGGCACATGTTGTGGGATGTGACTTTGCCATCATTGCTCGGCTACTTTTCGGCTATGTTGTATAACCAGAATAACGTGGCCGCGGAAGCATCGCCGGTGACGACATTTCTGGAAATGGAAGTGGGGGACGACCTGTGCCGTATGCTGGGTTACTACGTACCCGACAGAAAGTATGACGATTGCCAGGGAATTATCTACGATCAGCCAAAAGAGGATAAGCGGCCTGGTGCCTGGGGGCATATTACCTGTGATGGAAGTGTTGCTAACCTGGAATCAATGTGGGCGGCGCGTAATTTAAAGTACTATCCTCTTGCGGTTGCGCAGGCCATCAGTTTTGATCCCGCGCTAAAAGCTGCGCAGGAACTGACGGTGGATTTACCGACGGGTAAAAACAAACGGCTTATTGAATTGACTGGCTGGGAACTGTTCAATCTAAAAGTTGACGACATACTGGCCCTCCCCAGGCGCATCCAGGATGAATATGGAATTGCCGAAGACGCACTGGGGGTTATCGAAAAGTACACTGTGCAAGCAATGGGATTTGCCGAATTGCATCAACGCTATCCCGATGTAGCCAGCGAAAAACTCGTCATATTTAGTCCGTCAACCTCACATTATTCGTGGCCCAAGAGTGCCGCGTTGCTGGGTATCGGGCATGATAACGTAAAGACAGTGCACGTTGATCTTGATGGACGAATGGATATTAACCATCTGTGCCAACACCTTGATAAATGCCTGGCGGATCATCAGCCCGTCGCGATGGTGGTGGGGGTGCTGGGTACCACAGAAGAGAGCGCGGTAGATCCCATTGCCGATATCGTTGACTTGCGTAATAAGTTTCGCCAACGGGGACTGGAGTTTTTCCTGCACATTGATGCTGCCTGGGGTGGGTACTTTGCCTCGATGTTACGCAAGCCGTCAGACAAAACCATGGCCGCCGCCATCAATACTGCCGAGGAAAAATCACACGGTTCAAGCACACAATTTGATTCATCGTTGCGGGTGTTCACACCCTATGTTGCAATGAGTGATTATGTGAGTAAACAATATGACGCAATTAAGGAAGCGGATTCTATAACCGTGGATCCGCACAAAGCCGGCTATATCCCTTATCCTGCGGGTGGCTTGTGTTATCGCAATTCCGCTTTACGCAATCTGGTATCCTTTACTGCGCCTGTGGTGTATCACGGAGGAATAGATCCTACCGTCGGTGTTTATGGTGTGGAAGGTTCCAAGCCCGGAGCAGCGGCAGCTGCCACTTATTTAAGCCATCGGGTTATTCGAACTGACCAGAGTGGTTACGGCCGAATACTGGGGCGTTGTATGTTTAATAGCAAACGCCTTTACGCGGCACTGATAACCATGGCCAAAGATGATGATGATTTTATCCTGGTTCCCTTTCAGCGGTTGCCTGCGGAAAAGTCGGGTTATAGCGAGGCGGCAATTGAGCGCCAACGTCGGCATATCGCCGATTTCTTTGTTACACCTGACAATGATCAACTTTGGGAACACCTGCAAAAACACAGGGAAGACCTGGATCTGTTTCGTGAAATGGGGTCCGATCAGATCATTATTTCCTATACGCTTAACTTTAAGGAAAATGGCCGGCTAAACTGTAATGTCGACCGCATGAATGCATTCAATGATGCAATATTCAAACGTCTTAGCATACGTGAATACCAGCATTGCAGGACCAAAAGGATGGAAGGCTGTGACGACACATCCGGCCACGAGGTACCATTTATTATCACTGCTTCAAGTTTTGATCCAGCGAACTACGGTACTGAACTGGTAACCCACTACATGCAACGTTTGGGCGTTCATCCCGAGCCGGATAAGCCGGTGAAATTTCTTATTAGCACTACCATGGACCCCTGGCTGACCGATACCGCTGAAGGTAATTTTATCCCGAGTCTGATCAGTGCTTTTCGAGCTGAAATTGAGACCGTGCTCAATGAATTTACCAGTTAATAAGTGGACTGTCAGAGTATGGTGGAGCGTAGAGCGCGCAGTGAGCAGTGTGGCCAGCCGCCAGTGCAAGTCCCGGTTGCAACTGAATTAGACAGCTGAAAAATGACAAAGACACAAAAACCAAATCGAACTGTATTGGTTAATATAGATACTATCCGGGAAAACAGTGATTCTATTTTCAAGGAAACGCGCTATATATTTCAGTTACTTTACAGGCTGTGACGTATAATGACTCTCGAATCCTGGTGGTAAAGTAATTCTACGGTTTTAATGCTAACTAATACTATTGTGAGTGAGGAGAAAATGGACAACGACTCAACCGCGGAAGCGACTGTTAAAGAAGCATCCAAAGCTACATCCGATAAAGAAAAAGGCACCCAAAACAGCAATGAGAATGAAGCGTTGTGGTATACCATCTTCGCCGAAGGACATCCTTTATTGCAAAAATACCAGCGCTTCAACAAGCGCCTGCCATCACCACCCCGGTGTAAGCTGTGCTATGCGCCGTTTCGTGGCGTCGGCAGTGTGATTATGAAAATGAGCCACCGGGGGCCTTCTAGTAAAAACCCCCGTTATTGCAGCAAGTGTGATTCCTTTATCCGTGCTTTTCCTGGCGGTGCCGAAGTGGAAATGTCCATGGTGTTCGTAGACGTGCGTGGTTCTACACCGCTAGCTGAAGGCAAGTCGCCCACGGAATACGCCAAACTGATGTCCCAGTTTTATGAAGATGCCACCGCGGCGTTTATCGAAACCGAGGGTTTTGTTCAGGATGTTGTCGGCGATGAAGTTTTCGCACTTTATCCACCGGGATTTTCCGGTAAGGATCACGCCGCGCTGGCGATACAGGCTGCCGAAAAACTTTTACAACTCACTTTGGACCCTGCAAAGTTACCCATGGGTATCGGTGTGCACACTGGCGTAACTTATATTGGGTCCGTTGTTGGTGCCGAAGAGGGCATAGCCGAAGTTCGAGTCATGGGAGATGTTGTCAATACTGCAAACCGTATCTGCTCTGCCGCCGGCACGGGCGAAGCGCTGGTCAGCGCCCAAACCTGCAAGGCAGCCGGTCTAAGCGTGGACGACGACAACAAGCGTGAGCTGGACTTAAAAGGCAAGAGCGATAAACAGATGGTGAGAGTAATGAAACCGCGTGGACAGATATAAACCAGGCTGTGGCTGAACGTTTCTTTGGTGCCTTAAAGAGCGAGCTGGTCTGTCATAGGGGCTAGCACACCAGGGCGCAGGTGAAACCAGGTATCTATGAAGACATCGAAGTGTTTATAACCAGCAATGCTGGCATGCTTTTTCGCACTATCTCACACCGGTAGAATACGATGTCAAATATGCCGTCAATTGAATGGTTCGTTTAATTGAGGCATCTCATTACGACTTTATTA
>JASFMT010000203.1:0-6769 GCA_050117455.1 Gammaproteobacteria bacterium
CACCGGAACAGGAGTGGGTCCTGTACACACCTATAACGCGCCGGGCAATTACACGGTTAAGGTCACGGTAGTCGACAACGACGGGCTGGAAGGGACCGGCCAAACCACCGCAGACATAACCGAAGTGACGCAACCGCCACCTGACGGTATCGCGGAGGCTGAAGCTCTTTACAATACCTACTGCGCCGGTTGCCATGGCGTAAAAGGAACAGACGGTTTTGATCCGGAAGTTCAGGGCGAAGACGCTGAAGATATCGCCGAGGCAATCGACGAGGAACCCGCGATGGCATTTCTCGCCGATGTGCTGACATCCGCCGACATTGACGCAATTGCCAACTACCTCGATGAGGACGGCGCGCCAGGTGACAAAGATGACGATATGGATGACCACGGAGATCATGATGACGATATGGATGACCACGGAGATCATGATGGCGATGCGCACGACAACGACGACAGAGACGAAGATGGTGACAGGCACGGCAGGGGGAATGGAAATCACGACAGGCAAAACGCCAATCCATTTGCCACGGCAACCGATGCCACCTCCACCGGTGGTGGTGGCGTGCATTGGGCAACTGTGCTGCTAGCATTCTTTGCGGTAGCACGTCGTCGCTGGTACATGAAGTAACTTTTCGGCGCCACGTCGAAACATTTGCCGGACCCCGGGTACCCAACAAGCCCGGGGTCCGGCAATTTTTAAAAAAACGATCCCGCCCAAAGACCGCTGCAACCAACCACGAAAAGCTCCGTGTACCAGCAACGTAATAACAACGTTAGACCGACGTCTGTTGAATTCTTGACTTGATCAGAAAGCGCGGACCGGTTAGTGTCCATTAGTGACCCACCGGGAGCTACTTTAATGGCAAAGCGACTGTCACTATTTAAAGCGATGGAACCCGCCGTTTTTCTGGGTTCGGGTTCGATCGTTATTGTTTTCGTGTTGTTCGGAGCCTTTTTTACTGATACGGCCAGTATGGTTTTCAGTGCAGTCCAGTCGTTTATCGTTCAGAAATTCGGCTGGTTTTACATCCTGACCGCCACTGCACTGCTGATTTTTGTTTTATGGTTGTTGTTCAGCCGCTTCGGCAATATCCGCCTTGGCGGCGACCACGCCAAGCCCGAGTTTGGCTATTTCGCCTGGTTCACCATGTTATTCAGCGCCGGCATGGGGACCGGACTGGTGTTCTGGGGTGTCGCTGAGCCCATGAACCACTACTTGTCACCTCCCCTGACCGATGGACGAACGCCGGAAGCCCTGCGCGAATCCATGCGTATCAGTTTTTTTCACTGGGGGCTGCATCCCTGGGCAATTTATATTGTATTTGGATTGTCGCTGGCCTATTTTCATTTTCGCCATAAACTGCCCCTGGCGCCTCGTTCACTGCTTTACCCGATCATCGGTAAACGCATCTACGGTCCTCTTGGCCACGTTGTTGATATTTTAGCTACCGTGGGCACGCTATTTGGCGTCGCCACCTCACTGGGATTTGGTGCCATGCAAATCAATACCGGATTACAGCATATATCCGATGTAGGTCATAACACCCATGTACAGGCCATTATAATAGCCGTGGTAACTGCCATCGCCACCGTCTCGGTGTTAACGGGTTTGCATCGCGGCATTCAACGGCTCAGTCAGGCCAACATTGCATTGGCGGTTGTATTGTTGGTCTTTGTGCTCATCACAGGACCCACGGTTTACCTTTTACAGATATTTGTCAGCAGCGTTGGCGAATATTTACAGAACATCGTTCAAAGCAGTTTCTGGATGGACCTGCGGCGGGACTCTAACTGGCAGGCAAACTGGACGTTATTTTACTGGAGCTGGTGGATTTCCTGGTCGCCTTTTGTGGGAGTATTCGTTGCGCGTATTTCCAGGGGACGTACGGTCCGCGAGTTTATACTCAGTGTATTATTCGTGCCCACGATTGCCACTTTTTTATGGTTTTCCGTGTTCGGCGGCACCGGCCTGTACCTGGAAACCACCGAGGGCGGACTGGCTGGTCCGATCCAGGATAACGCAGCACTGGCGCTGCACACCATGTTTGAATATTTACCCCTGAGTGGAATCACGACAATTCTTGCCACCATTCTCATCGTCATCTTTTTCGTCACGTCATCGGACTCGGGATCCTTTGTGGACGATATGGTAACGTCCGGCGGCCATCCCAACCCACCCCGCGTACAACGCTTATTCTGGGCGCTGGCCGAAGGGGCGGTGGCGGCCGTCCTGTTACTGGCCGGCGGTTTACAGGCACTACGCACCGCCTCGTTAACATCAGGCTTGCCGATGGCTTTGCTGTTATTGCTCGCCAGCTACGGCTTATACAAATCATTGCGTATCGACGACCAGGCCGTTGGGGTACCCAGAACATCCAAATTAAAAGAATAGTATCCGCCGTTTTTCGTTGGTCAGTAACTGTGTCTCGTTCACGGCAGAGGAGCGTCCGATACCTGCGTTATTCTCAATGGCCCTCACAGGATTATTGCAACTGATCCCGGACTCAAAAACTGACAAGTAAGCGGCTCCATGTTGTGTTAAACGGGTAGCAAGCCATGCGAACCCGGCTGACAAAAAAGGCGGTTAACTGATAGCTAACCACCTTTTTTCCCTCTACCACACGGGTTTCTGTTATCTAGCGACTATTTTTCAAGCAGTGCTACGTTTTTAACCGATCAATAGGGCAATGCCGGGATTGCCAAAACGGCACATCCTCAAAAATCCGTGGGTTCGAACGTCATGATCAGTCATCATGCATCCGTTCGACGACAATTTTCGCAACAGGATTACGCCAGTCGTATTGCGACGCCATAAGTCCGCCAATACCGTGTATACCATTGTGAATGGTAACGAAGCCTTCGCCGGTATCCATAGGGGACAAACCTGCACCACCGCACGCGGGACCAGGGACGTTCGCGCATAACTCGTCGTTGGTTTCCGTGCCCGCATCGTAGGCCGGCGCCATATACGTCACCGCGTGGCCCCGTTTCGGTAAATGCACATTAGCAACTGCCGCAAAGGCATCATTGGTGTTAACCAGCATGGTACCAACGCTCAGGTGATCACGATGACGCCGGGCTTTGATGATAACCGTAGTGGTTTGCCCGGGCGCGGTAATACCTGCACTAACTTCCACGGCGCTGACGCCATGCATATCGCTCAATTTCTCAGCAAGTGGCATCGCATTACCGGCTTCGGCCATCGCGGCAAGTTCGTCACTGGCGGTTTCACCCGGTTGAAAAAATGACATGCCACCCCGGTGAGTGGCAACCAATATGGGTGAGAGGGGTTGATGGCCGGTGAGGTTGGTAACCGTTACTTTATAACTCACCATGCCATGATCATCGTCCGCCCAGCTCATACCTGCGAACAGCAGGGTTAATGTTACTATGCATCCTGTCAGTATTGTTTGCTTGTTACGCATTGTTATCTCCTTTGGGATCTGTTCAGATGAACACCAGGTATTCATCCAACATTGTTACGAGCACACCATCATGCCCACCAAAGGTCACACCCAGCTCCCGAAAAAGTCACGGAATTATCACAGAACTGGACATGGTCTAATATAGCAATGGAAAGCCGGCAGGCTTGCGGTTTGCCCGCTACGCAACCTGTTACGACTCAAACAATGGGAGTAAAAAGAGAAACGCGTTTATCCGAACGATAAAAGAATGATGACACCGAAGGTATCACCAGGTTACTGGCGCGTGGAATTTAATATTTCATTGAGGGCCCTGGCGGAATTCAACCAGCCGATGTTTCGTTGTGGCGTCCGGTTTATGCGCGCGATGACATCAGCTAAATCAACATGATCCAGTCCACCGTCGTCCAATACTAAATAGGTATAATGGTTTACCAGGTCATTCATATTGCCAATCAGGCTTTTGTTGTCTGTCTTGGTAAGCGTTATTTGACGATATTGATCCAGCACTTTGTCTATCAACGGTTTGTCTATGCCTTCCGTTGTCAATAGCTGTTCAACACCGTGAATAAACGCCAGGGGGAAATTCTTGATATTGTCCTTGCGGATACCGAATACAATAAAAGAAGCAAGCGTTCTTTCGTTCATAAATATGATGGTTTTTCTTCGGTCCAGCGTAAAGATGTTGGCGTACCAGTTACCAAGCAGCGAATCCGCTTGCTCTATATCGTCCAGCTCACCTTTTTTTATATTTATTTCTTTGAGAAGTTTCTGGGTGCACCTGATTTGCATATTATTTTTAATATCAATGTTTAAGACATAACCAGTAACGGTTGCTTAAGAGAACAGTTACGCCCTGGTTGCAAGTAACCAGGGGCACGTAACGCTAATTTACGCACCACATGCGCTCAACGCAACTGAATACTAAAAATATTTGGAAAATGATATCTGAAAAATTGTTGCTTCCAGCGTGGGATATAAGTCATAGTTCTTTTGAATACCAACCGCATCGTCAGGATAGCTTTCCCCGGTTTGAGTATACTTTTCAAAGCGAATATCAAACTTGGTGGAGTTGCTGAAATCCACGCCCAGCTTCAAGCCCACCGTTTTGCCGGTAAACTCGCCAAGCCGGTAGTCCGCGCTCACGTAATCCGGTGTTGGTTCGTTGTCCCGCAAACTGTGACGATAAAAATCCGCGGCGGTCTGAGTATAATAGCGGTAGTGCGGCTGGAGATAGAATCCGCCCCAAAGCCCAAGGCGGTATTTGATATCGATGGTGTTTGATTTGATTCCCCAGTCGTCCCAAAAGTATCGATAGGAAACCCGAAATACATCACCAAAGATGCTAACGACGCTCTTCCAGTAAATGGAATTGGTATCCCGCTGGTCGGGGCGTTTTTCGGTAAGGTAAATACCATTATTGTCGGTTGGAGATGTTGGCGCCGGTAAGCCGCTAGCACTATCAACAACACTCACTAGTTTATAGGGATCTGTCAGGTAACCGCGTATAAACCCATGGGAATAGTTAAGCTGCATTAAGGTGTAGCGATTCACGACCTGTGTGACACCGACCATGACATCGAACATACCCTTGAATTCAGACTCGAAGTCATCGCCGCCTTCGTGTTCATCGTCGTCATCTTCACCTTCGCCGCCTTGCTGATTGGCAGGATCGTTGACATTGGTCAGGGGGTCCGGTGCTCCGCCATCGGGATAAACCAGATCGAGACTGATCCCGGCACCACCGGTTAACGTCGTGTGTTTATCATTAACGTCTTTGGAATAAACAAGGTTATAGCCAAACGAGCCATAATCCTGTTCTAAAGATAGCGCAAGCCCTGCCGAACGGCGTAATACGTTGCTTAACGGCGTCTCGCTATTTACATTGAACGCGAGCCGCGTATCGTCGAAGTCGCGCATGGGGGTAACATCGGCGGGTACAGAATAACCGGAGGTACCGGATGATCCGGTGAATGTTTGCGGCACACTGGAGGGTGTGGCGCCGTTGGGTGACGATCCGGTCATGGCGTCAATGGTCAGCTTGTATTCTATGTATTCATCAAACTGTTTGTACTTTCTGAAACTGAAAACCGGTTCCAGTACCTGAACCCGGTCTTCCTCACTGTAGTGCAATACCGCTCCGTCAAACAGCCAGTCTTTTTCCTCTTCTTCGGCCTGCGTGTTCATCGCCGCGGAAGATAACAAGGTGCACGTCGCAAGTCGAAGGGCGTTCCTGATACCCTGGGGTTTTTTAGTTGCAGCCACAACCGCCCCCTCCTACACCCTGGCCACCACTGGCGGCTTCCTTACTGAAATAAATATGCTCATCAAGAGCCGTTTCGACGGGACTGGGATCGAGCTTCATTTTATCCTGGGCGAGGATATCCCTTTCCCAGGGTTTGACGTTTTGAAAAACGCAGCCTGTGGTCACAAGCGCGATGAAAACCAGCGATAACAGGAATTTTACAGACATCATCTATTACTCATCTTCCGTTGATTGACCGGCGAACGCCGAATGATCTGGACTGTATTTGGGATTTTATTCCCAAATACAGAAAACACAATACACCCAAAATCTTAATGTTTTATTAACGGCTTAATATCAATAAGTTACGGCCCAACACATCCCTTTCACCGATTTAGATTCAGTCTAATTCGCAGGCATTTCGACGAATTCGTTAGGATCGCGAGCTTATATCCAGAATAGTGGGGAGGTACCACAGCGGATTTTTGGGGTTCGAAACAGAGAGAATCCCTATAACGCCAGCCGGTGGATATGGCGCCAAATGTGGGATAACTATAATCGACTTTAAAAATAGATAGATGAAGAGAAGGGTTACAACATGGCGATGTAGCGTGATGCGCCGTCTCGTGTGAAATAACGCTCGGAAACATCAGTTATCTGATGGCTGATAGCACCTTCCATCACAGTTTATCAAGCAAATTACGCACGCGGTTTTCCACGGACTCCGGCGGCTGATCATCATTCATTGACGAGAGCCTGTTGCTCAGGGCTTTTTCCAACTGGGCGCGGGAAAAACAACTGCGGCAATGATGTAAATGGTGTTCAAACTTTGAGATTGTTTCTGCACCGAGCTCACCATCCAGGTAGGCATACAAATGACCTATCGCTTCCAGGCAATCGATTTCCTCAATCGCCGATTTATCTTTTTCGTTTGTCATACCTTACCACCTTCAATGTTTGCAGTGCTGCTGGAAATTAATCCGGACTCTTTACCTTGCATCCATAATGCTTTTTGCAATAACGTCCGGCCACGTTTCATACGAGAGCGCACCGTCCCTGGTGGTACACCTAATACTTCGGCAGTCTCATCATAGGAAAG
>JASFMT010000204.1:0-6733 GCA_050117455.1 Gammaproteobacteria bacterium
GTGCGGTTACAGTCCATGGCGGTGTCGCCACCACCCAGAACCACCACGTTTTGTCCTTTCATGTTGATAAATTCCGCCTCGTTTTTTTCGATGCCCAGGCGGCGGTTAATGTTGGAAATCAAAAAGGGCAGGGCCTCGTAAACGCCTTCCAGGTCTTCGCCGGGAAAGCCGCCTTTCATATAGGTGTAGGTGCCCATGCCCAGGAATACAGCGTCGTATTCATCAATCAATTGCTGAAAGGCAATGTCCTTACCGATTTCCGTGTTCAGTTTGAATTCGATGCCCATTTCTTCCATGATCTTGCGGCGGGTTTTGACCACCTCTTTTTCCAGCTTGAAGTCGGGAATGCCAAAGGTAAGCAGGCCGCCGATTTCTTCATAACGATCATAGACCACTACCTTGACGCCGTTTCGGGTTAACACATCGGCACAACCCAGGCCGGCGGGTCCTGCGCCCACCACGGCGACTTTTTTGCCAGTGTCCTGAACCTGTGATAAATCGGGACGCCAGCCCTGGGCGAACGCTGTATCACTGATATATTTTTCAACGGAGCCAATAGTCACCGCGCCAAAACCGTCGTTTAAGGTGCAGGCGCCTTCACACAACCGGTCCTGCGGGCAAACGCGGCCGCAGATTTCCGGTAATGAGTTGGTCTGGTGAGATAACTCGGCGGCTTTTTCGATGTTGCCTTCGGCAATCAGTTTCAGCCAGTTGGGAATGTAGTTATGGACGGGACATGCCCATTCGCAATAAGGATTACCGCAATGCAGGCAACGCTCTGCCTGTGACGCAGCCGTTTCCTTGTCAAACCGGCCATACGTTTCCTTGAATTCCTTAACCCGTTCCTGTGCCGGTTTTTTCAGGGGATCCACGCGCGGAACTTGTACAAATTGAAAATGATTTGCCATGATGAATTTCTACTATTCGCTGTCAGTATTGTTGTCGTTGTATGTTGTATCAGGCTGCCAGTGTGCGAAGGTCCGCAAGCAGCGCGCTGAGTTCCGCCGCCTTGGGTTTCACCAGCCAGAACTTATGAATCCACGATTCAAAATCGTCGAGGATCATCTGGCCGCGGACACTGGCTGTTTCAGTGACGAACTCCTGTAGCAGATCCCGCAGGTAGTTGCGATATTCTTCCATGGACTCGGGCGACAACCGTTGGATATCGATTAGTTCATGGTTATATTTGTCGACAAAGGTGTTGTCCTCGTCAAAGATAAACGCCATGCCGCCGGTCATCCCTGCACCGAAGTTGACGCCACAGGGCCCCAGTACGGTGATAACGCCACCGGTCATGTATTCGCAGCCGTGATCACCGATGCCTTCGACGATGGCGAACGCCCCGGAGTTACGCACACCGAAACGCTCTCCCGCCAAACCCGCGGCAAACAACTTGCCGCCGGTGGCGCCATAGAGGCAGGTGTTGCCGATGATCGTGGTGTCATAGCTGTTGAAAGTACTTTCTTCCGGCGGCACGATAACCAGTTTGCCGCCGGCCATGCCTTTGCCCACGTAGTCGTTGGCATCACCGATCAACGTCATGTTGAGACCACCGGCATTCCAGACGCCAAAACTTTGCCCGGCGGTACCGCGTAATGTGATGTGAATGGGGTTGTCAACCATACCCTGGTCGCCGTGGCGTATGGCGATTTCGCCGGACACGCGCGCGCCGATGGAGCGGTTGGTATTGTTAACGTCAAAGCTGAATTCACCGCCGGCTTTGTTTTCAATGGCCGGCAGGGTTTCCTTGACCATCTGTTCCGCCAGCTCGCCTTTGTCGAAAGGCTCATTTTTCGGCACCATGCAGAACTGGGGTTTACTTTTATCGACACCACCATCGGAAACCACGGGGCTCAAGTCCAGTTTCTGTTGCTTCGGCGTGTTGCCTTCAATGGCTTCCAGTAAATCAATGCGTCCAATAATATCGGTCAGCTTGCGCGCACCCAATTGCGCTAACAATTCACGTACATGCTGGGCAACAAACTTGAAGTAATTCATTACCCATTCCACTTCGCCGCGGTAATGATCCATGCGCAGCACGTTGTTCTGCGTCGCTACACCGGTGGCACAGTTATTGAGATGACAAATACGCAGGTATTTACAGCCCATGGCGATCATCGGCGCAGTACCAAAACCAAAACTTTCCGCGCCAAGGATGGCAGCCTTAATGACATCCACCCCGGTTTTTAAGCCGCCGTCCGTTTGCAGCCGAACCTTGCCGCGCAAATCGTTGGCGCGCAGGATCTGATGGGTTTCTGTCAAACCCAGCTCCCACGGGCTGCCGGCATAGTGCACGGATGTAATGGGGCTGGCGCCGGTACCGCCATCATGACCGGCTATGGTGATCAGGTCAGCGTATGCTTTGGCGACACCCGCTGCGATGGTGCCGACACCGGCTTCCGCCACCAGCTTCACCGAAACCAGGCCATCGGGATTAACCTGCTTAAGGTCAAAGATCAGCTGCGACAAATCCTCGATGGAATATATGTCGTGATGGGGTGGCGGCGAAATGAGTGACACGCCAGGTTTGCAATAGCGCAGCTTTGCAATCAGGTCATTGACTTTTTTGCCGGGCAGCTGGCCGCCCTCGCCGGGTTTTGCGCCCTGGGCAATTTTAATTTGCATGACATCGGCGTTGCGCAAATAGGCGGGTGTGACGCCGAAGCGCCCGGACGCTACCTGCTTGATGCGGGAACGCTTGTCATTGTTGTATCGAGCCGGGTCTTCACCGCCTTCGCCGGAGTTTGACCGGCCGCCCAAACGGTTCATGGCCTGCGCCAGGGTTTCATGGGCTTCCGGTGACAGGGCGCCCAGTGACATGGCGGCGCTGTCAAAGCGAGTAACGATGTCTTCGATGGGTTCCACGTCGTCCACGGAAATGGAAGCACCCCCGCCGCGCACTTTTAACATGTCGCGAAAGGCCAGTATGGGTCTTTCGTCTACCAGGCGGGCGAATTCTTTATATTGGTCGTAATTACCCGATTTAACCGCCGACTGTAACGCGTGTACCACGTCGGGGTTATAAGCGTGGTCTTCGCCGCCATGAATAAACTTAAGCACACCGCCCTGGCTAATACTTTTACGGGGATTCCAGGCGATTTTTGCCAGTTTGCGCTGGTCGGTTTCGAGGTCTTCAAAGTTTGTGCCTTGCAGGCGATTGGTGGTGCCGCGAAAACACAGGTCCACCACTTCATCATTAAGGCCTACGGATTCGAACAACTGGGCGCCGCGGTAACTGCTGATGGTGGAGATGCCCATCTTGGAGGTGATTTTGTAAAGACCTTTATTGATGCCTTTGCGGTAGTTGCGCATCAGCTCCACGCTGTTGCGTTCCTCGATTTCGCCGCTCAACTGCATGCCAATGATGCACTCATAGGCAAGATAAGGATATATTGCCGTCGCACCATAACCCAGTAGCACCGCAAAATGATGCGGGTCCCGCGCCGTGCCTGTTTCCACGATAATATTAGCATCGCAGCGCAGGCCTTCTTCGATGAGGCGATGATGCACGGCGCCGGTTGCCAGTAAGGCGTGAATAGGCAGTTTGTCCCTGGCAATATTTTTATCAGACAGAATCACCAACACCTTGCCGTTGCGAATGGCGTTAACGGCCTGGTCGCAAACGCTATTCAATGCATCTTTCAGGTTGTCATTGACGGAATAGTTAAGGTCGATGACTTCGTGGGCGTAATCGGGATCGGTTAATGCCAGCATTTGCTTGAACTTGCTGTTCGACAAAACAGGAGAATCCATGAGCAGGCGCTTGGCGTGCAGCGGCGTTTCCTCGAACATGTTGCGTTCGCGGCCGATACAGGTCGCCAGTGACATGACAATTTGTTCCCGCAACGGATCGATGGCGGGATTGGTGACCTGGGCAAATTGTTGTCGAAAATAGTCGTACAGGGAACGAATTTGCCGCGACAGCACCGGTAGCGGGGTGTCGTCACCCATGGAGCCAGTGGCTTCCTGTGATTCTTCCGCCAGTACCCGTAATACCTGGTCCTGTTCTTCAAAACTGACATGGAACATTTTTCTGGCCACCTTTAACTGGTCGGCTTCCATGGGTTTGAAGATGTTCGGTTGTTCGATCAACTGTGAGCCCAGATACTCCGCCTGTCCTTTCAGCCATTTGCGATAGGGCTGGCGGTTTTTCAGCTCCTTGTCGATATCGGGCGGCAGTAACAGTTTGCCGGTCTCGGTATCAATGGCAATCATTTCGCCGGGCTTGAGCCGACCTTTGGTGACCACGTCATCGGGATTGTAATCATAAACACCGATCTCGGAGGCGAGGGTGACATGACGGTCTTTGGTCATTACCCAGCGCGCCGGCCGCAACCCGTTGCGGTCCATGGTGCAGGCGGCATAGCGGCCGTCCGTTAACACGATACCCGCCGGACCATCCCACGGTTCCATGTGCATGGAGTTGAATTCGTAAAACGCCCGCAGGTCGGGATCCATGGTCATCATATTTTGCCAGGCCGGTGGAATCAGCAGGCGCATGGCGCGGAAGATATCCATGCCACCGGCGAGCAGGACTTCCAGCATGTTGTCGAGGGTATTTGAGTCGGAGCCGGTCATGGACACCAGTGGGCGAACGTCCTCCATGTTAATGTTGGGCGATTCGAATTTGTGCCCCCGGGCAATGGACCAGTTGCGGTTGCCCTGGATTGTATTGATTTCACCATTGTGTGCCAGAAAGCGAAACGGCTGTGCCAGCCGCCACTGAGGCCAGGTGTTGGTCGAAAAACGCTGGTGGAAGACACTCAGTGACGAGGTTAGTTTTTCATCATTCAAGTCTTTGTAAAACACAGGCAGGTTTTCCGGCATTACCAGCCCTTTGTAGGAAATAACCCGCGCCGACAGGCTGGGTATGTAAAACATGTCATCCGTGGGCTCGATGGCTTTTTCAGCGCGCCGACGGGCAATATATAAGTGGCGCTCAAAAGCGGTTTCATCCATCCCGTCCGGAGCATTCACGAACACCTGTTCGATCGCGGGCAGGGTTTTCAGGGATTCGTCACCGCAAGCTTCCGGGTTAGTGGGGACGAGGCGCCAGCCTGGTACGTCAAGACCTTCCTGGCGCAATTCCGATTCCAGTTGCTGACGTGCTTTGTTGGCCAGGGATTCGTCAGTGTTTAAAAACACCATGCCCACTGCGTAGTGTTTAGCGAGTTTGAAATTTTCCTGCGCCGCGACCAGCTGTAAGAAGGTATCAGGTTTTTTCAGCAATAAACCACAGCCATCACCGCTTTTTCCGTCAGCGGCCACGGCTCCCCGGTGTGTCAGGCGTGCCAGCGCGTGAATTGCGGTTTTAACCAACCAGTGGCTGGGTTGGTCATCTGCCTGGACAATGAGGCCGAATCCGCAGTTTTCCTTCTCAAATTCAGGGCGATACAGCCCGCTGGGTAGTTTCTTAGTCACTGATATTCCCGCTCTAATGTTGGTTAAAGACTGAAATGGGTAAATCGTTGTTATTTTTCAGTAGCCTGGGCGAGGAGTTAGATCGCGTTATTCAGGCAAATGGCTGGAAATTATACTTTGCTCAACCTGCGCATTCAATTGTACAACAGCCACCGCCCATGATGCTAAATATCGTGACCAATTGCCAGCAAGCTATTGATTGACTGATAAAAACACCTGAAGATCAGGATGACTTTGTAACCACGAAGGTCGAGTGGTTGTTATCGGGATTGAACGATTTCCGACTGGATAATCCGCATTTGGCGGATCCAGGGTTTTTCCCCGGCAAGATCGGCGGGTAAATCCTTAATGGCGTTATTGGCCGTTTTGCGGTCCGGGAAAACGCCGTAAGTGAGGTTGTGCCAGTTTTTGCCATTGCGGCTGGAATAGAAGTAAGAAAGGTCCCTGGGGTCAAGCTGGTGCTTCTTGATAAAGTTGGCGATCGTTGATTGCTGATGGCCGGTGACCAGCTGCAGGGTATAGTAATCAGCATCCTGGCTTAGCAGCCAATCCGCATCTTTCAGACGGGCTTCCGCCGAAGGTAACGTGATCTGAGGGCTGGATGCGGCTTGTTTTGATTTACCGTTGGTGCCGGACGATTTTTTCTGTCCTGTGCTTTTAACGCTCAATTCGTCTTTCAATGCCTGCATAGGATCATCGGCACCGGCAACCGGTTTGCCGGCTTTGGCCTCTGGTTGAGTTTGCTTTTGTAATGGTGTTTTGTCTTTTGTGTCAGCAAGGGGAGGTAGCTCGACAGGTTGAACGGTTTGCTTTTCAGGATTGTTCGTGACTGTCATTGGTTTGTGGTTTCGATCATTACCCTGAAAATAGAAATGCACGCCGTAACCGCCGGCCACTAACAACAAAATGATTGTCATCACGATATATTTTGCGCCGGCCATTTTTTTCTGCTGCGCCGCTACATGACTGGTGCGGCGAATAATAGGCGTGGTTTCAAAAAGCAACTTGTCGGCGGCTTCGTTGATTTTCTGCGGAATACCGCGCGACTGTTTATAGATTTTGGCAACGGTTGGTTTGGTGAGGAATTGTTCGACCTGCATGCCGGCCTGGGATAACCGGTGATGCAGATAGTACCCGGTATGGGTTTCATTAAGTGGCGGTAAGTCAATTTTGCGCACGATTAACTTGTGCCGTTCATCCAGTTCCGGTTCGGCCAGGGTGATTTTAATTTGCGGTTCACTGAACAATGCAACCCGCATCCAGGTGTTGCTGGTGGGGTTATGGAGCGAGGCCAGTTCGAGGATGATCCGCA
>JASFMT010000205.1:0-6722 GCA_050117455.1 Gammaproteobacteria bacterium
CGTAAGCGCAACACGCGGTGCTGTTTATCCCAACGCGCTTGCGTACCCGACAAATCGAACTGTGACCCGTCGGCTATTAACCAGAATTTTTGGTTGTTGGCATCCATTCTTTATCAATCAACTGTTGCTTGATACTTAGTATTTCAAAACTCACTCAGCACACCTCCGGTATCACCGGTATGGCAACCGCATCATCCGGTGCAGCCGGTTCGGCCTTTAATTCGGTTGGCACACTGTCTTCATCATCTACTACCACGATGGACAATAACTCGGGCAGCTGCCAGGGTTCTAACTCTACTTTCTGTGCCCCGGTCTCTGGATCGGTATTGGCAAGTACCCAGTTTTGAATGTTTTTCACAAACATATTTATACCGGTTACTTTACGCACACCTTTCACGCGAGCGACGACAACTTCTAATTCCTGGTTAATCACACTCTGCCCCAATGCCCAGCCTTCACCGTCATGCCCGCCTGGTGTTAAGGGCCAGAGGTAGTCTTTGAGGGCATCTCTAATATTTTGTAACACCTGATCGCGGGAATGACCGTCTCGCAACCCTACGGCGACGGCCAAACCAAGATCAACGTATTCCACACCGATTACATAGAGTTCAACCGCCAATGGGCGTCTTTGATCGAGAAAGGCATGGACACGTTCCAGCATGATACGGTCAGGTCGAGGATTGGGTGCCGCGCGGGAGGTCGACTTGGGTAACACCATGACAGTTACCACACCGGGAACACCTTCGCGCCGTTGCTGTGGTTTAAACTTTGGTAACACTTCAACACGACCGACTTCCACTGCCGGTGTATCCGCCGCCAGGCGTTTATAATCCTGTTCTGTTACGGCGCGGTCACCGTGCTTTAAGAATGCCGGGATACGTTTTTCGGCTTCATCGAGAGTTTCGGCATCTTCACCACCGCTGGTCGCAACGGGTTGCACGGCTTTCAGGTTAGGATGCGAAATAGCCGTGAGATTATTGGCGGCCAGGTTACCTTTTGACCCGCCACCGGCACGCATGGTGACAATACGAACACGCATACCCGTTTGCGGCACGCGTCCACGCACACCATCACCAAAGCGAATAGTGCCGGCTTCGGCATCCAGTTGAAAAACACGATCATCACGTTGGGCAAGCGCAATGTCACCGATGTCTGACCAGTCGACATAGCCTTTACCAATCTCTTCGACCTGGATCTTCAGGGTTTCGGACTCAACCGAAGTACCCGGCAGATTAACCATTTGATCGGCGGCGCCATTGGATGTTGTCACCACCACATTGTTTAACGTTTTACGCTGATCTATGTTAATGGCATTAACACCTACCCAGGTTAATGCAAGAGAATTGGTTTTATGCTGTGGAGTTAATCGAATCCAGGCCAGCAAGCGATCAGCGACGTCGCTGTCATCAATGCGTGGCGGACGGTCGCCAACCCCGGCATTGACCTCTACAGCGACATCATTTTCCGGCACGCCGATGTCATCACTATCGGGTAGTTCGAGGCGGACGATACCCTGTTGACTGAATCCCTGGGTGGTATCGAGAACCACATCCATGGTGGAATAATCCGGGAGGCCTTCACTGGTTAGCCGTGGCGTGGTTATTTCCCAACGCCAGACCTGATCCGCCGCGACCTGTTTACCGATCTTGGCAAAGAGCTCGGGTACCTGCAATTGCGGCACCATACCGATATTAATTAACTTGGTACCGCCTGCTGCACGTGATAAAGAATCCTTGACCGATGCAAGGTCCTCTTTCCTGGCAACCAGTAACGCTATCCAAACAGCCTTATCAACGGTATTGCCAACAAAATCAAACCCCGCCTTTTGTGCCTTGTTCTCTTTATAGACCGGGGTGGCAATATAAGGATGGCTGCTTTTGATGTTGTATACCGATTCCAGACCCATCACGACATCCTTTAGTGAATTGACCTCTGCCTTGGTCGGTTTGCGTTTGGCATACACCTGCCCCTTTAGAGGCAACACATTAATTTCACTACGCGTTTCAAAATCCACGGGGCCTTTTAACGTGGTATATACCGGAACTTGTATAGGTTTGGTTAATTTCTCATTGGCCATTTCCAGGGCCACTAATCCCGACGCCGGTATCGCCGGTTGCATGGGAATATTCAACAGGCGCAAAAAGACCAGCCGTTGCCGCTCTGGAATGAGATTGGCGCGATAAAGAATGGTATCCGCCAGCCAGGCGAACAGCTCCACCATGGTACGGCCTGGATCACCTACTCGCGGGTTGGTCCACTCCGGGGTGTGACCTGGTATACGTGACAACAATTCAGCCACCAGATCTTCAAAATTTCGATCATCCAGTTTGTAATGCGGAATAGGCATTGTTGCTCTCGCTTAATTCCTTGTTTTAAATGCTAACTTCAGCTTATGTCTCTAAATTCAGCGTCAACATCATCGACTTGATCACCGCGGTGCGTTTAATTTGATAAACGATCTCGACGCGCAAGCTATCGGGTTTTTCTTCCACGTCCCAGACGTCGACCCGCTGCAAAACTATTCTTGGCTCCCAGCGAATCAGCGATGTCTGCACGGCGTCCCTGATACGCCGACGGGTGATCAAGGTATTTGGTTCGTGTAAAAACTGATTCAAGCCGGCGCCGAAGTTTGGCCGCATCAATTGCTCACCCTGCCTGGTCAACAAAATAATCTTGATTGACTGGCGTATGCTTTCTTCCAGATCAGGATATTGAATACCCCCATCAACGATTGTTGGCAACAAGGGCCAACCGATCGGTGGTTTTAACTTGGCGGCTTGACTGGTCATTGTTATTTACCTAATTCATTCATTTTTCATCAGTGCACTATCATTTTTTCGGAAAGGGTATACATATCTTGATGAACGGTAACCAGAAAAACAGAATGTTTAACAAGCTCAGGAAAATCTGCAAAAATATAAAGGCACACAGAGTAATAATGGGAATGCTGAAGCCACAGATCATCCCCCACCTGGTATCACTTTTATTACTCTTGCCTGCCATCAGGTCATCCATGTTGATCTTATCCATAAACTGCTGCACCGATACCGGTACCTTAAAAGCCACATTGGGCTTTAGATTTTTTAAGGTATCTTTATTGATTTCCGGTAGCTCGACCTGGACCGGAGGCTGGCCACTGCTTTCATACCAGGGCACGATTTCAAAGGCCTCGGTGGGATCGCTCCAGATAGTACGTGGTGGACATGAAGGTGTATCCTGCACTCGCACAAAGGCCTGTAATTGATACCTGGCATCGCTGTCTTCAAATCGACCCTTGGCCGGCGATAAGTCGCCCCAACGCGCCAACATGCAGGCCTCAATTGCGGCGATAATATTTTGCTCGCTGGCGCCTTTGCCGGACTTTTTGATCGTGGGCCAGGACGCGGGCATGACAATCGAGGTACTTTTATCGGGATCTTTTTCCACCAGGATCTTGTAGGCCAGGTCAACAAATCGCGCCAGGGTTTTGGCCGCACTGTCTTTGGGCATGTCAATGCTGTCCAGTAACTTGTATAAAACTTTGGCCTCCCTGGTGCCGGTAAACAGGCCCACTTCATTGGCCAGGTAACGAAGATTTTCCACAAACTGTATTGCGCCGGCAGAAGTCAAGTAGGTTTGATACATACGGGTTGTGGTTGGCGGTAATCCCGTCCTCGATGAACCACCCGCCTTTAAAAGGCCTGGCATGCGTTGCGAGATATCTTTTTTATCAAACGGTGCTTCTGCTTCATCAACTTCCGAGGTTTCACTACTGGTGAGCGGTACCACACCATACAAAAAAGTCTTGCCATGTACGTTGACGATTTCCGGGGTCGTGGTAAATAAATTCACAAAGTCTTCTTCGTAACTCGCGTTTTTATTATTGGCTGGTTGCAATTGATTCAACAAAGCAATATTACCGCCCAGCGCACGTTGGCGACGTAACTCAGGGGATGGATCGTAATCCAGTTCACCTTTATTTTTCGACTTACTCGCGGTCGGAATGGGACGCCAGCCGACAATCTGCCCTTCACGTTTCATCCAGCCTAGCTGTGTGCCTTTACTGGTTAGACGGCGTAACACCAGACCACTGGCGACCACTTTTTTCGGATCCAGGCGCGGCTCACCGGGCTGGCTGCAACTGACATCGATCAATGCCAGATGAAACACCCGGTGCACTGGCTGATATAGACGTAACACATGATCTTTATTACGTGTGTTGGCGATCTTTTTCTTCAGTTGTTTCAGACCGTCTTGTTGCTCCAGCTCTTTCAAGAAGCGGGTAACAAAATCCTGATCGCTCAGCTGCAGGATGCTGGGCCGAAAACGTGTGGATACATTGGTCGTCAACCCACCATTGGTCAGTTGTATTGCATGGGCTACCATACGTTACCTGCTCCCGGGGTGTAGGTTGAAGAAACGACGGTATTGGTTATCAAGGTACTGCATTGCACCACGCCACTAAATGTTGCCATGCCGCTATCGACCGATACCAAACCTGCCGATACGTTAACTTGCGAACCATTCACGGTGACCGTTGCCGGGCAGTCAATCGTGACGCCACTGGGCTCTACCGTGATCGTTGTTCCCGCCGCGACACATTCAATCTTGCCGCCACCGGTATCGGTAAACTCGGCACTGACACCACCGGGCGTGGTCATCTTGATCGTAGGCTGACCTCCCTGCTCTTCTTCAATAGCGATTCGAGTACCCTGTTTGCCGACAATGGTCCAACGGTCAACGCTGTCCCCACTACCGCCCAGGGTTTCCGGCGCTTCATCATTACCATTCCACAGAGAACCAATCACCACGGGAAAACGAGGATCACCGTTTATAAAACTGACCAGCACTTCATCGCCGACATCGGGGATAAAAAACGCGCCACGATCAGCTCCGGCAAAAGGTGTTGCCACACGCGCCCAGTGTTCACTTTCCTGTGAATCAAAGCCATCATAGGCCAGCATTTTGACTTTGACTCGATTTAAGCCATCGGGATCGGCAACATCGGTCACTTCTGCCAGGCAGGTTTGGCCAAATGTTGTAGCTGGTATTACCGGTGCCAGCATGGTTAGACTCCTTTACTGTTTCTGTTGTTAATGGTCATGACTTATATCCCGAAGAATGCACACTGGGCCTTAAAATCTGTTTTATAACCTTCCACCAGATCATAGCGATGACAGGCGCTGGTTATGTAATAGGTGTTTTCAAAGCGTGGGCCTACACCCATTAATGTCATATGAGTACCAACGCGAATTTCCGGATTGCCAATCGAACAACCCTCCGCTGTCACGAATTTGCGTTCCCGTTGCGCAAAACAGGTATCAACATAGGCCTGGGCTTCGCGCTCATTGATTACCGCAGTATTGGAAATATGTTCGGAACGCTCACCCAGCGTATCGTTTAATATTTGTGACCCTGATGTTCCCTGGCCAGGGCCAGCATTAATACTTTCACTGCGCGAAACCGAAATCGCCTGGCCTTGCGCTACATCCCAACCACTGAAGGTCACCTCGGTGACTTGCTGCGACAAATCCGCGAGGATACGAATACCGGTTAACTGGCTGTTAACATCCAGGCTAATCTCATTACGACGTACATCATTACGAGCCGAAACATGCAATTCATCGGCGACCACTTGTAAATCACTGTCATAGCGGGCCAACAAACGCCGCAAAAACGCCAGGTTGCTTTCATTGAGTTGTACTTCCACGGCGACGTTTTCCTGCAATTCGTGGATCACTGCCGTTAAACCAAGCTCCTGCGCCAGGCTGTCTGCGATGTCGGCCACCGTTGTTTCGGTGAATACCCGGGTCTTGCGCTGCATGCGGGCTTTCTGTAATTCATCTTCGGCCAGTACGATTAATTCCGGTTGCGCCCCTTCTTCGATAATTATTTCCAGACCGGTTATTTTGCCGCGAAAGATCTCCTGCGGATCGTTTTCATCACCGCTATAGACTTTTATATCATTACCCAGCGACAACAAATCGTTATCGGAAAACTCAAAGGCATAGTCGACGCCCTGTTGTTCCATGAGCGCCGAGTTCTGTAAACGCAACTCCAACGACGCCAGTCCGCCTTCGGTTTCATTCATTTGCATAGCCAATAATAGGCGCTGCACCATGGCATCGGTCTGATCATTGATTTCGATCAGCGGCCTGGCGCGGTAGATGGCTTCATTGGCAATTTGCGGTTCTGCGCTCATGACTTTCTTCTATAACAAGTTACTCTATTAGTCTGCCTTTAATCGTTGTTCCCGACACCTGTTACGTTCAATAGCCTGCAACACTTCACGTTTTATCTGATATGACTGCGTCGATTCTTCCGTCGAAGTGGTCTCCTCGGTGGTTTGCCGAGTCGGCGCCGAAACATCTGCAACTACTTCATCAAATACAACACCCATATTTCACCCCAGTCAAAGTTATCCTTCCTCAAAATTGATCCCGGCTGATATATTGGCATTGATACCAACCTCTGCCGACATGCTGCCACTACCCTGATTGGTCGCGGAACCTCCTGTGCAGAAGTTGCTATTCGAGCCCAGACCGATTTGGCTGTTACCCGGTGAACTCAGACCGATACCGATACTGGCACGCGGTGTTCCAACGCCGGCACTGGCTTGGGTATTTAAACCGGCAAAGGCCGAGGCGGTTGCACCGGCAGATACACCTGCACCTGCACTAACGCCAATACCCGCACCGCCGCCTACCCCTATTCCGGCACCGACACCTGCCCCTGCACCAATG
>JASFMT010000206.1:0-6715 GCA_050117455.1 Gammaproteobacteria bacterium
TTGGGGGAAAGTACACACCCCGCCAAATCACCAGCAACCACTTCGTTATACTTATTTGTTAATTGTATTTAGTTTTGATTTCTGATTTACTGATTACGTCCTGAGCCGATACAGTCTTAAGGACAGGCAGTAGAAGTTGAGCAGTAGCAGGTATCGCAGTATGAGCAGTAACGAAGCATTTGACGTCGAGCATTTTGACGACCTTATCGCCGCCGTAGATTCTATAGACATCCCCGCAGACAGTAACAACGAACCGGAACCCCCCACGCTGACGGTTGATGAGAGCCTCTCATCGTACTTTATTTCTGACATCGACTTTGGCGGCGCAACACCTGAATCCAGCAATCTATCCAGCCGGCATAACGAATTAGAACTTCATAGTCAGCTCGATGCCATTAATGATCTCTCCTCATCCGATGATGCTCCCTCGGATGTTCCGCTATTGCTTCGAAAGAAATCCGCATCGCTGTCTTTTGATACCGCGAAAGCCAACGGCACTCCAAAACACATTGATGCTGTTGCTTCTCAGCGCAATCAGGAAGACACATCTTTATCGGTCGAAGTGCCCACTGAACAAAAAGAAGCATCTTCTTTGCAACTATCTCTCGAAGAACCCTTACCACAATCATCCGCCGCCGATGCCACCGAGCTGACGCTGGAACCCGTGCCCGAATCCGAGAACAGCACGCCCTGCCTGGAGATCGACGACGACTTTGGTGAACTGGAATCCATGGCGCTGGAAAACGAGTCCGTTGAGGCTAAGCCGTTCTTCGCCAGTAAAGAACCTGCAGTACATCACTTTGCTACGGACTCGGATTTAACAAAAACGGCTGACGCACAAGCCAGTACAGGTTCTCACCAACCTGCCACTGATGATGTCAGTGATGACTTTGCCGAGCTGGAATCCCTCTCCCTCAGCAGTGAACCCAATGACAGTGTAGCGGTTTTCGATAGCCAGGAACCGGCAGCGCAACCCTTCGTTGCAACGGTTGACTTTGCGCAAACGAATCAGGCTGACACTACGCCGGTGACCGAAGAATTAAATGACTTTGATGACGCGTTGAGTGAACTGGATTCACTGCCGTTGAGCAACGAAGCCGTAGAGCCAGCATCCACTGATTTGCTCGACGGTTTTGGCGAGCTTGAAGAATCCGTGGATTTCTCGTTGCGGGAATGTGCGACGTCCAGAACTACACCCGTCCCGGAACAGGAAAAGATTAGTTATTTTAATAACAGTGACGAAGCGACAGTTGAAACGGCAGAAGCAGCTCAACCGCTGCCCGCCAGCAACAACGAACCCGCCGCCCCTAACTCGCAGGAAACCATTGTTCTATCACAAAACAATGGAACCTCCGTCAATCATTATTTAAAGAATTCACCCCACAAGAAACCGACCCGTAAACTGAGCCTGAATTATTTATCCCAGCGCTTTCCCCTGCTATACCTGGGAATGTCCGCGGTTATGGCATTGTGCGGTTTCGCCTATATCCTGATGATCCCCGCGCTATTCGGCATCGCGATGTTCAATTCTTTTGAAATGCTGACCAATCCCTTCACCAGTAATACACTATTGCTCATGCTGGCATACTTTAGTATTTCGCTGTTTTTGTTCCTGGTCAGTTACAAATTGTTTGATCTGAAATTTGTCGGACCAGAAGGCGTTACATTGGACGAAAGCAATGGCAAATCGTTACTGGAAAAACTTGGCCAGTTGAAGCGAGAGCATCGCGTACCGGCGATTCATCAGATCGTACTAACCCGCCGGCACGAATTAAATGTCATCAAAGTACCCCGTTTTGGTTTACCGGTCTGGTCGAAGAACGTGTTAGCGGTTGGCTATCCGTTGCTGCAGACCCTGACTCCCGACCAGTTTAATGCCGCATTATCACGGCGGCTGCTGCAACACGCCAAACGTCGTAATGTTGTTTTAAACTGGTTGAGTTTTATGCGGCGAACCTGGACCCTGTATGCCGAATCATTAAAGCAACGCAACGGCGTGATTGATTTGCTGCACTATTGCTTTTTCGCCCCCTATGCTTCGGCCTATCGCCGGTTCGCGGTATACGTGACGCAAAAAGATGAATTAATGGCCGACGAAGCAGCCCTTGAATTCAATAATGATCGAGACCTGGTTAAAGGCGCACAAACCATTCGCATTACCCAGGCAATGCTGCTGCAATATTTCTGGCCGAAACTTGATGAAGCTATTCGCAACCACTTGTCGGCACCCGCGCATATCCGGCCTTACCATAATTTACCGGGCACACTGTCGGAACTGTTGAACAGCAAGAACATCGACACCTGGTTTATTCGACTGGCCCAGGAAACCAAAAACCCCGGTGGCGCCGAAGCACCTTTTTACTACCGCATGGAACGCATGGGCCATAGCAAGGTATCCGTACCCAGGTCATTCGACCTCAGCGCGGCACGGCATTATTTTGGCGATGCGTATGAGCAAATGACCGATCAACTGGATGATATGTGGGCCAGAGAAGTGCAGGAAGCGCTGTTTATTGAAAACCTGAAAGAAGACAAGAAAGACGGTATTGTTCTTCCCTCCCGTCTGTCCATCGAACCGGCATGAATTAGAACAACGCATTGACGTGACAGGCATGCTATTGACGGTTGTTACCCAAATGGGAGCAGCCGTTTTTTTTGCGTTTATTATTTCAAAAGAAGTGCTTGATCGCCTGCACGGCAGGTTTCTAAGCATGACTCAATGTTTAAGGTTTATCGAAGGTGTAGGGTGGGCAATGCCCACCCTACTGTGAATGTATCCACCGTAGGGTGCGGCACAGTAGTAGGGTGGGTTTATACCCGTTGGGTGCATTGCCCACCCTGCACCTTACAAACTTCGATAGACGTACGATGATGCATTTTGTGTAAGAGCCTGCCCTGCAGGCGATCAGCGTTTGAATGTTTATAAAATGACGCAGATATTAACTGTCCGCGTGGAAATGATCGTAGATTTTCTGCGCCAGCGCCCGGCTGATGCCATTGACCTTCGCCAGATCTTCCACCCCCGCCCTTTGCACTCCCTGCAACCCACCAAACTGTCGTAACAACGCCTGGCGGCGCTTGGGGCCCAGGCCTTCGATACCTTCCAGCACCGATGTTTTGCGCGCTTTCGCGCGCCGCTGTTTATGGCCGGTGATCGCAAAACGATGTGCCTCATCGCGAATTTGTTGTATCAAGTGCAACGCCGGCGCGTCGCTGGGTAATGTAACTTCCTTGTCGATGGCACCGACAAACAGGGTTTCCAGACCGGGTTTGCGTTCCGGTCCCTTGGCGATGCCGACCACCAGCACATCGGTAACCTGCAGCTCTTCCAGCACCGCCAGCGCCTCGGACACCTGCCCCTTGCCACCGTCGATAAACAATACATCGGGCAACTTACCCTCGCCCTTTTTCAGGCGCGTGTAGCGGCGGGTTAATGCTTGCTGCATGGCGGCGTAATCATCGCCGGGCGTAATACCGTCGATATTAAAACGCCGGTAATCATTTTTAACGGCGCCCTGGGTATCCATAACAACACACGACGCCACGGTGGCTTCACCCATGGTGTGACTGATATCGAAACATTCCAGGCGTTGCGGCATCGTATCCAGTTCCAGGGTATCCTGCAGGGCTTCAAACCGTTGCAACAAACTGGCCTTGGTGGCTAATTGGTTGGTCAGCGCCGTTTTGGCATTGGTCTCCGCCATGTTAACCCAACGGGCGCGGTCGCCCCGCACCCGGCTGGCGATGGCAACATTGCGCCCTGCCCGCTCCGTTAATACGCTTTGCAATACATCCTGATCAGGTAGTTGCTGATTTATAATAATTTCCGGCGGTATTAACCGGTTGCTGTTCTGTCCCAGGTAGTATTGCGGGATAAAGGCGTTCAAAATATCGGTGGCATTGGCGTTGCGGGTTTGTTTGGGGAAGTAAAACTTGTTACCCAGGTTACGGCCGTCGCGAATAAAAAACACCTGCACGCAGCCGGTACCTTCTTTTTCAGCACAGGCAATAACATCGATATCGCCATGCTCGCTGCTGATATACTGCTTTTCCTGAACGCGTTGTAAACTGGCGATCTGGTCACGGTACTGCGCCGCTTTTTCATATTCCAGGTTGTCTGATGCCTGCTCCATATCACGCACCAGTTCTTCGATAATCAGCGTGCTTTTACCCTGTAAAAACATAACCGCGTGGCGCAGGTCCTCCCGGTAATCTTCCTTGCTGATGTATCCGGTACAGGGTGCCGTACAGCGCTTGATCTGGTATTGCAGGCAGGGACGGGAGCGATTGTTAAAAAAGGTGTCTTCGCACTGGCGAACATGAAATACCTTCTGTAGCAGATTCAGGCTTTCCCGTACGGCACCGGCGCTGGGATAAGGGCCGAAGTATTCGCCGGTGCTTTTTTTGGCGCCGCGATGAAAACCCAGGCGGGGGAAATCATGCTGGTCATCCAGATAAATATAGGGATAACTTTTATCATCGCGCAGCAATATGTTGTAACGGGGCTTGAACTCCTTGATGAGATTATTTTCAAGCAGTAGCGCTTCACCTTCGGTGTGGGTAATGGTCACTTCCACCCGCGCCACCTGCGACATCATGGAGCGCGTCTTGGGGCTTTTATCCTTGTTGTGGAAGTAACTGCTAACGCGCTTTTTCAGGTTGCGCGCTTTACCCACGTAGATAATGTTACCCTCGCCGTTGATCATCCGATAGACGCCCGGTTTGTTGGTGAGGGTTTTTAGAAACTCATCAACATCAAATGCCTGTTCAGGCAAGGTAGCGTCTTTGTCGGCGGGTTGGCTGGCGGACATGTCAACGGAACGAATCAGAGCAACTTTTTAATGTGTTTGAACACGCTGTGAAACATGGGGGTCGTCAGACGTTTGGTCTGGGTGTTGTAGCGGCTGCAATGGTATGAATCCACCAGCGTTAAATGCTCACTGAGTGCATAAGCGGCGTTGTGCTTAAAGGGATGGTCTTTTAATTTTAGCTCCATTGCCCGCAATACCGCGCCGTGCGCAATACTGCCCAGCGCCAGAACCACTGAACCCCTGGGTAAATGTTTCAGCTCGTACTTTAGAAACGCGTTACAGTTTTTGACTTCCTCGCCGGTGGGTTTGTTCTGCGGCGGCAGGCACTTTACCGCGTTGGTAATCCGGCAGTTTTTCAGTTTTAAACCGTCATTGCGGGCGGTGGACTCCGGTTGATTACTGAAACCAAATTTATACAACGTTTCGTAAAGTAAAATACCGGCGTAGTCACCGGTGAACGGCCGGCCGGTTGCATTGGCGCCGTGCATCCCCGGGGCCAGGCCCACGATTAATAACTTTGCCTTACCGTCGCCGAATGGCGCCACCGGCCGGGCATGATAATCCGGATAGTCGGTGGCAACTTCATCGAGGAACGACGAAAGCCGTTGACAATACCGGCAATCAGGATCGAAACGTTCCTGTACGCTCATGAACACATCCTCCAGAACGATTTATGTATCGTCGTTTTTGTTAAGGGAACCGGTTTTCGAGCCGCTGCTGCTCAGTTTAAAGTAGCGGGTTCGCCATATCATGGCCGGTCTCCGTAACTCATTGATTTTTATAAACAGTATCGAACCGTATCTTGACCCCTGCTATATCCCCACCAGGTAACCGTGTTAACCTGTTGTGAATATTGACGAAATCATAAACCCGCCGCTATACTTGATCAAATTAGTCAAGTTATCACAGGGCCGGACGAACCATGGCTGACATTCGCCCGGCAGCTATCGACCCGTTAGCAATATGACCATGGGTTGCCAGTGAAGTGCAAGGGCAAGCTGGGTTGTATATGTTGTATAAAATGAAAGTCAGCTGTCAAAACCGTGGCACTATGAATTTAAAATGTTTGATGGAGATGTGGGATGGCTTACAGCGATAAAGTGTTAGACCACTATGAAAATCCGCGCAATGTCGGATCTTTCGAAAAAGACGATCCAAATGTGGGAACAGGTATGGTGGGCGCGCCCGCGTGTGGTGACGTCATGCGGCTGCAAATCAAAGTCGGTGACAACGGAATTATCGAAGAGGCCCGCTTTAAGACCTATGGTTGCGGCTCCGCCATTGCATCCAGCTCTCTGCTCACCGAATGGGTCAAGGGCAAAACACTGGATGAGGCCAGCGAAATCAAAAACACCCAGATTGCCGAGGAACTGGCGCTGCCCCCGGTAAAAGTGCACTGCTCCGTCCTTGCCGAAGATGCCATCAAGGCCGCGATCAAAAACTACCATGAAAACCGTTCGGCGCACGACGAAGAAGATACCGCCGCATCTGCCTAAGTGGCTGCCATTTTTTGATCCACGATTAACCGCTATTCAATCGAAACCCGGAAAGTATATGCTCTCCGGGTTTTTTTCGTTACAATCCCTAAAATCACTGTTAAGTTATTGTTTTATCACGTTCCCGACAACCAAATCACACAATGGCGGTCCAATCTCAATAAAACCGGAATAAACACCGCTATAAAGAGTATCAACCTATAGGGATCGTCATTTTAGACGCAGGAAAAGCAACGAAAACCGATTTACTGATTGAAAATCCAACCGGGGCACCGTCACATATGTACCAAATCGTTCCTAATAAGCACACATTAAAAATCATCCCGTTATTCGTGGTCATGTTAATGCTGGGTGGATGTCTCGTGGATGATAATGCAGACCCGCCACCGTTAATCGAGAGAGACCCGG
>JASFMT010000207.1:0-6690 GCA_050117455.1 Gammaproteobacteria bacterium
TGGCGGCAGCTTATCTTTCTGGAGGCTATACAATGAAAGCTATTGCGGAGGCATTTAACGTACACTATGCGACAGTGAGTCGTGCAGTCAAGCTGTCTGAAAACAACTATGTTGAAGAGTAATTTAGGATTGCAAGACCGGACCCCCATAGTACAGCTGCTTATAATAAAGCAGTAAGGAAGACATATAAGAAACTATACGGTGTTAAGTAAAACATGATCGGTAATGTATTGAACTATAGTGATTGTCTCAATAATATTAGTATTTGTTAGCGTACAGCAGGATCTTACGATCGTTATGAAAGAAAAAGCGTTAGAACTGGCAGCAACAGAACTGCAACTGAACAAAGATGAGCTCAGCGCTGAAGCCATAGATAATCCGTTTTTTAAGCAATGGAAAATTTGGCGAGTCAGCGATGGTAATATTCCACCTCAAGTATTGATGGTAGCCACCACTGAGTCAGAAGCGCATAAGATTACGATAGAGGAAGGGTTTGCACAGCTAGCTGCCAAAGAACCAGTTAAAATTGCATCAAAAGAAGAAGCAAAACAATATATTGAATTCTTCCTTTCAGTTGCTGATCCTATGATAGATATACTTTCTTCGGTGGATGATATTCCCGGCATTTCGAAACAAGATAAAGATCAATGGGATAAGCAAGTCAGACCACCAATTTTCCATAAAAAATCAGATATACAATATACAGCAATGATGTGGATGTATAAGCAGGGTGAACTGTTTTTTGCGCGAACTGATATTCAGAAGGACGGATCTATAACTATGCAGGCTGAAAAAGAAGCGGAGAATATCGGTGTCGGTATCTCAATTGAGTAGTTATCGATTATATTGACTATCGATTAAGGTGTCGCGTCTGTTTTAGTTGAAACAAATTGATAGATCCCCCCCTTTTCCGAGTAACTCAGAAAATACAATTCCCCATCGTTGTCTTCCGCAAAACTGACAATCATTAAATCCGTATCAAACAGTTGTTGAGCTTCCGTCGGGCGCATATAGGGTTGTTCCGCCATCCAGATAATGCCGTGCACGTAGTCGGCAAACAGATAATCGCCATAGAGTGTGGGTACCTTACTGCCACGATAAACATAACCTCCGGTTACGGAACCTGCCATGCCGTCGCGGCTTTTCTCATAGGGCATGTGTTCGTAGACATACAGGGGCTTTTGATATTTTGTATCGTCGTCGCAGTTTTCAAAATTGTATTCAGACAATCCCTCGTAGCAGCGCCAGCCGTAGTTTTTGCCTTTTTCCACCAGGTCAATTTCTTCCCATTTCCCCTGGCCGACATCCCCAACCCATAACTGGCCGGTTTGCCTGTCGAAACTCCAGCGCCAGGGATTGCGCAATCCCCAGGCGTAGATCTCCGGGCACCCGCGTCCTTTACCGCAGTCAGGGCTGTCTGCAAAGGGATTATCCGGAGGGATGCCATATTTGCGTGCACGAACCTGGTTGGTATTTAAACGATTGACATCAATGCGCAAGATGGTGCCTAGCAGGGTATGGGTATTCTGGGCATTGTTATTCGGGTCGCCCCAGGAGCCGCCATCCCCAAATCCGGCATAAAGGTAGCCGTCCGGGCCGAACAGAATATGACCACCATTATGGTTGTTCCACGGTTGATCCAGCGTGAATACCACCACCTCTGAATTACCGTCGATAGCAGTACCATCTTCATTTACCGTAAAACGCGAGATGCGCGAGGTCAGCTTTTCACTGCTATCTGCCTCAGGGTTTTCGCTGGTGGTGTAGGATAAATACACATATCGGTTTTTATCGAAATGGGGATCAAAGGCCATTCCCAATAAACCGCCTTCAAATGATTCGTCGACGCGGTCGTCGCTGATATCGAGAAACACTTGTTTTCGGGCAACGGCAGGATCGTTGTCGAATACAAAAATCTTCCCCGATTTCTCCAGCAGATACCAATGGCTACTATCACCGGGTTGTTGTAAAAGCCGGGTAGGGTTGCTAAACGAGAGCTTGGGAAAAACCCGTTCATAGCGGACATCAGGTCTTTGTGGCTTGTCTCCCATCGCTACAGTTAGCTGGCTGTGAAGGCCCAGGAAAGCCAATGCAATGAGGATAATAGCGCGATTTATTCGTGGTGTTATGGGCATGGATAAGTCCATTGATGTGAAAAATACTGGGTGTTCGCAATATAGCAAATGCCGGTGCCGGATGATATTCGGGTCCCTGGTTCAACTTAGGTTGGCCGTCCCAGGGGACGCCGATGATATTGGTTACGAATTGTTCGGTCAAGTTCCACGCGGTGGTCAATGCGCTAAATCTTGATCAACGTCATTAACGTGTCAGCCTTGATCCCGTATAAAAAAGTTATATCGTTTAATTATCTACTTGGAATAAAAAGATGAGCGCAAATGCGAAGGATAACAGCAGAGGCCGTCATTCACGGGGTGTGGCCAGAACATTAGCAGTGGTCGTCCTCAGTGTACTGAGCGTCACAGGGGCATTGTCAACCGCTCACGGGGAATACGGCGACGTTGTGCTGAACGAAACCTCTAAAGGTGCCGGCATGGCGCCAGTCATATTTCCTCACTGGGTTCACCGGATGAAATACAGTTGCCGGGCGTGCCATGAAACACTGGGCTTCAAAATGAAAGCCGGCACCAGTGGCATCACCATGCAAAAAATCTTTCAGGGCGAATTTTGTGCGGTATGTCACAACGGTAAAGTTGCCTTTGAAACGGCACAGTGCCAGCTGTGCCATTCCGGCCAAAAGGAACTTTCGACACAGGTTCACCGAAGCACCAAGCAAACCCTGGTGGCCCCGCTCGACAAAAAATAAAGGATAAAGGATATGTTTACGCCTATAAAAATATTATTACGCACGATCCTCGGGTTGGTCCTGGTGCTTACCGCAACATCTAACCTGGCGGCGGACAAGCCTATTCCGGTTAACCGGTTATTGAAGCCCCATACGGACAAAAATCGCACGTTGAAGGAAGACGGTATACACGACCCGTCCAACCAGGCTCTATCCAAATTGAAAGACCCTACCAGGCAACTACAATCCCTGGTGCCGGCGAAAAATGGAAATTTCGTGGACTGGAGCGCCAGTGTAAGAAAAGGACTCGTTACCCCCCAATACGATTATAAGGACGAATCACAACAACCCATGGCCATGGAGCTGGAGATCACAATTCCGGTTAAGGGGAGTACCCCCGACGTGATTTTCAAGCATAGCGCTCATTTGCAGTGGCTGGAATGTAACAATTGCCATCCGGCGATTTTTCAGGCCAAAAAAGGTGCCAATAAAACCTCCATGGCGAATATATTGCGCGGTCAAAGTTGTGGCGTCTGTCACGGCAGCGTGGCGTTTCCCATCAACAGCTGTAACCGTTGCCATTCGGCTTCGCAAAGCTCCTCCAAAAAATAGGACGCGAGTCACGCTAACGCATTTGCAGTTACAGCTCGGCGTTACTATGATCATTCACGACACCATATTTCCCATAGCGGACGATTCAATGGCTAATTGTTTACAGCGTAACGGTGCAGGGGGCTTCCCATCCGTGATACGGTCACGTTAAACTAGATGTGTCGAAGTCTTGGTTTTATTGTTTGAAAGCAAGCAGTAATAATGAGTTTAACGACGATAACTACAGGATACATCACAATGACAAATAACGACCCTAACGGCGGAAATGACGATAAAAAAGATTTCATGGACAATGACGAGGAATCCCGTGATGAGGAAGAATCGTCGTTTGCCGAGCCGTCGCGGTTCAACACGCTGACGGAACCCACGCGTGATATGCTCGATGAGCCCGGTGAAACTGGTGAAAACTTGAGCGATGATGCTGGTGAAGAAATATCCAGCACGATGGGCGGAATCGAGGATGAAAAAGGAACGGAGGGGTTTGGCATCGAGCGCCAACCGGAACCTCCGGAAACGGATATCGGAGTTATGGGTGAGGATGCACCTACCGGCGGCCTTTTTGACGAGCCCATGGAGCCGCCGCCCGCGGCGCCTGTTGCGACGCCGAAAAAACGCAAACCGGCCGCGAAAGCCAAAAAGAAAACCTCCAGGAAAAAGAAGACCGCGAAGAAGACTGCGAAGAAAAAGCCCACCAAAAAGAAAAAAGCGGCGGCCAAAAAGAAAAAAGCTGCCGTGAAGAAGAAGACCAAGAAGAAGGCCAAGAAGAAGGCCACCAAGAAAAAAGCGGCCAAGAAGAAGGCAACAAAGAAAAAGGCCGCTAAAAAGAAAGCCAGGAAAAAGGCGGCTAAGAAGAAAAAAGCGGCCAAGAAACAATCCAGAAAGAAAGCCGTGAAAAAGAAAAAGGCGGCCAAGAAAAAAGCCAGGAAAAAAGCAACAAAGAAGAAGGCTAAAAAAAAGGCGGCTAAGAAAAAAGGCGCCAAAAAGAAAGCCAGTAAAAAATCGAAAAAGCGTCGCTAGTTCACAGTGACACAGTTGTACGGTTAATCAGTTCAACGCATTCTCCGGCGGTAACGTTGGAGAATGCGTTATGTCCGGCAACATCAGTACAGCCTTCGCTAATTCCTCTCGTTTCCCAAGATTACACTTAAAATCCATTCCCAGTTGGTTAATTAACAGGCGTTATTTTTATCGGCTGATTAACGTTGCCGCTGTCATTGCCGCTACTGTTTGCTGAAAAAATGGAACACCTTCACGAACCGAACGATTTATGATCTGGTTGCTGACGATCGAATAATCAAGTTGTAGATCAAAAAGCCAATCAGCTCACGGATTGTCTACCCGGTCGGCGCGGGCGACTGACTTCGTCTACACTAAAGCCATCTGGTCCTCCTTTTGCATACCCAGAAGCCTCAAGTTCAAATAACAACAATATGACTCAAGCGCATTGCGCTGTGTTTTTCTTATTCGATACAAAATAATGACGAAACGGCAGGCAAGTACCGGAGGATATATGGAACAACTATTTCGGAGAACGAAACGACTGGCGGGTTTTGCGTGTATCGCGTTGCTTTGGTTGCCCATGGTGGTGTTGGGCGATCAGCTATATATGATAAGCCAGCCCGGGGACTATATCGGGCAGGGGCAGGAATTCAATATTGATTCCAGCACGGCTACATTTACACCGCAGCGAAACTATGACAATGGCGTTACTGTTGCGGTAAGTGGTGATACCTGGTGGTATCTGGATTTTGCGGCACCGGGTGATGTGGAGCTGACGCAAGGCGCTTATGAGGGTGCGGTTCGCTTTCCATTTCAGTCCATCACGCAGCCGGGCCTCGACGTCAGTGGTAATGGCCGAGGCTGCAATACATTAACCGGTAAATTTACGGTGTGGGAAGTTGTTTATAACACTGACGGAACCATCGGCCAGTTTGCTGCAGATTTCGAACAACATTGCGAAGGAGTCGAGCCGGCGTTGTTTGGGGCTATTCGCATTAACAGCAATGTACCCATCGAGGTGACCATTCCCGCTGTCGTCGCCAGGGCAGGTGACGACCTTTACGCGATGGATAACCAGCCCGTGACGCTCGATGGTGCCGCGTCATACACCAACGATGGCAGTATCATAACCGGTTACCACTGGACTCAGAGCGGTGGCCCGAACGTGGTACTGGATAATCCGCTGTCGCCAACACCTTCCTTTACCGCGCCAGTGGCGCCGCTGGGCGGTGTTGATCTTGAATTTGTATTGCAGGTGACTACGTCCAGTGGTGCAGTTGGCACGGATACTGTGACTGTTATGGTAAGCAGCAAGAGTGACCCTCAGACGTTTATTATCATGAACAGCGAACCCGGTGACTATATTGGTCAGGGAGAACCGTATTATTTCGGTTTAAATGACGGCCCCATTTTACCAGGCAGTAATGATCCGGACGTTGTGCGGGTGATTTTTCAGGGCCGCTACAGCTGGTACTATAATTTCGCAGCGCCGGATGGTACGGGTCTCTCGGAACAGGTTTATCTCAATGCAACGCGCTATCCATTTCAGGATCCTCAAATGCCAGGCATGGATGTTTATGGGGCGGGCAGGGGATGTAGTACCCTGACCGGTAATTTCGAAGTGCTTGAGTTGACCAAAAATAACGTGGACGACATTGAATCGCTCGCGGTGGATTTCGAACAGCACTGCGAAGGACAGGATCCCGCCTTGTTTGGCCAGGTGCGGTACAACTATGTGGATCCTGGTGTACCGCTAGCGGACGCGGGCATGGATCAAACCGTTTATGGTAACAACCTTGTCAGCCTGGATGGAACCGGCTCCATCGATAGCGACGGCTTCATAGTTGCTTATCAGTGGCAACAAGTTACCGGTGCGCAGGTAACACTGCAAAACGTAACCACTGCGACGCCAACGTTTACGGCACCTGTCATTCCCCTGGGTAGCAGTGAGGATCTGACCTTTGAAGTGTTGGTAACGGATAACGAAGGCTATATGGCGAAAGATACCGTGACCGTGATCGTGGAGGGGATTGATCAACTGTCCTATTGCGAGGCGGCGGGTCAGAATACCCAGTTTGAATGGATAGATGCGGTCTCTGTTGCAGGTGTTAATCGTGTTACCGGCAACAATCAGGGATACGGTGATCTTACCGCCCAGGCACCTATTCAGCTTAACCGCGGTGAAAATAATATTGCCCTCACGCCCGGCTTTAACTGGGGATCATATACCGAACACTGGAGTGTCTGGATCGACCTGAATCAGGACGGTGAATTCG
>JASFMT010000208.1:0-6649 GCA_050117455.1 Gammaproteobacteria bacterium
GTTCTTTTGACAGGGGCACGTCAGTATACCCCGTCCGGGAACCGCTGTTGTCCTGATTTCACTAAGGCTACAACAAATAAGCCCCTCTCGAAGAGGGGCTCAAACCGTATCATTTTGATACAGTAAAGGGTATTGCTTACAGACGCTGTTAGATTTTACCGAGATATTTATCGACAACCTTGGCGGGCAGCGGAATGTAACCGTCTTTTACCACGACCTGCTGGCCGGTTTTGGATAGCACCATTTTAATGAATTCCCTAACCAGCGGTGACAACGGGCGGTTCGGATGTTTGTTGACGTACACATAAAGAAAGCGTGCCAGCGGATACTTGCCGGTTATGGCGTTATCCGGCGTGGCCTCAATAAAATCATTGCCTTTTTTCGCCAGCGGCACGGCTCTAACGCCGGAGGTCTTGTAACCAATGCCGGAATAACCGATGCCATTGATGGATGTGGATACCGATTGCACGACGGAAGCCGATCCAGGCTGCTCATTCACAGTATTTCTGTAATCGCCCTTGCACAACGCTTTTTTCTTAAAGTATCCATAGGTACCGGACACTGAGTTGCGGCCGAACAACTGTATGTCCCGCGTTTTCCAGGCGCCGCTCAGCCCCAACTGTCCCCAACGGGTGATGTCTTTGTCGTAACCGCATTTGCGGGTGCCGGAAAAAATGGCGTCTACCTGTGGAATCGTCATGCCTTTGATGGGGTTATCCTTGTGTACATAAACCGCCAGGGCATCGATGGCAACGGGTATGGGGGTTGGTTTGTAGCCAAATTTTTTCTCAAACGCTTCCACTTCCTTGTTTTTCATCTTACGGCTCATGGGACCGAGATTGGACGTGCCTTCGGTAAGAGCCGGCGGCGCAGTCGATGATCCCGCCGCCTGGATCTGGATGTTCACGTTGGGATATAAGCGCTTGAATTCTTCTGCCCATAAAGTCATCAAGTTCGCCAGCGTATCGGAACCAACGCTGGACACGTTGCCGGATACGCCACTGGCTTTCTTGTAGTCGGGCAAGCTGGAATCGACTTTGGTATCTGCGACAAGCGGACTGCCCGTCAGGCCCAACAGCAGGGACACAACAACTGGCAACAGGATTTTTCTTTTCATCATAAACTTTGTTCTCCGTCTCAACATAAAATAAATATCTGTTGGGTAAAAAGTATGTTGCAGAATTATGACAATTAGATGAAACTAATATGACAGTTTTGTTACAACGACGCGGCAAGCTGTAACATATTGCTAGCAAAGAAATTTTATTTGATAAGGCGAACGCCAATGATGACGGTTATTTTACAACCCTTGTGCCTGGTTTTTTGCCTTTAATAACGAGCGATCTACAGGAAAAACACACTTAAACCGGCTGCCTTCGCCCAGCTTGCTAGTGATGCTCAATTTGGCGTTATGCCGGAGTAATACGTGCTTGACGATGGCCAGCCCCAGGCCTGTTCCTCCCAAATCCCGCGAACGGCCAGTATCCACCCGGTAAAAACGTTCCGTTAACCGGGGAATGTGTTCTTTGGCAATGCCGATGCCGCTGTCGGTTACTTCAAAACAGGGATGGTCTTCATAAAGATACCAGCGCACATTAATTGCGCCATTGGTGGGTGTGTATTTCACCGCGTTAACCATCAGGTTAGAAAAGGTGCTATACAACTCTTTTTCCGCACCGTACAACCAGAGCTCATCATTGATTTCCAGGTTTAGGGTTTGTTGCTTGTCGGCGACCAGCGATCCCAGATCCTCAGCTATGGTGGCAATCAATACCGGAACCGCTACCGTATCCCGTTGGGTATCTTCCTCTTCAGTTTCAAGGCGCGACAGTAACAGCAAATCGTCGACAATCTGCTGCATCCGTTCGCCCTGGCTGTGCATTTGATCCAGTACCCCGTGCCATTCATTAACATTATCGGATTGGGCATCGAGCAGATTTTCCAGATAGCCATTGATGACGGTCAGCGGTGTTTTTAACTCGTGGGATACGTTGGCCACGAAATCCCGGCGCATGCGTTCCAGGTGATAAAGCCGTGTCACATCACGCACGATCATGAGTTTTTTGTTTTTGCCGTATGCCACGATACTGATGGATAAACGAAGCGTGCGGTTTTTCGGCGAGAACATTTCCAGTGGCCGGCGAAAATTGTCACGCATGAGGTATGTGACAAACGCCGGTGTGCGCACCAGGTTGTCCACTCGTTGGCCCACATCCTTTTTGCGATCCAGGCCCAGCAATTGTGTCGCCGCCTTGTTACACCACTCAATTTCGTTCTCGGAATTCAGCACCAGGGTAGCATCCGGCATAGCCGCCGTGGATTCCTGAAAGCGGGCCAGCATGTTGCCAAGTTTCTTTTTACGTTTGCGATTGCGGCGCTGTAATTTATAGATGTGATAAAACACTTCGCCCCAGATACCCGACCCATCGGGCGGCGTGCTGCCCTGACGCTTGGCAACCCATTGCTCGAGGCGATACAAATTATAGATGTGCCAGCCAAGGTAGACTAAAACAGCAACGAAAAGGGAGGCGAAAACCTGACTGATGATCAGGCCGATGGTCAGGGCCAAAAAACCAAGCGTGATGACACGCCAGAACTCTTTGATCCAGGGATTTGACAAGGTTATTCCTGTGCCGAAAAACGGTATCCGGCGCCGCGAACAGTCTGGATCAATGTATCATATCCGTAACCGGCAAGCACTTTTCGAAGCCGGCGAATATGTACATCGACGGTGCGGTCTTCGATGTATACGTTGTTTCCCCACACGTTATCCAGTAACTGGCTTCGGCTGTAGACGCGTTCCGGATGAGCCATAAAAAAATGCAGCAAGCGGAATTCCGTGGGGCCCATATCCAGTGCCTCGTTTTCCACCGAAACCCGGTGGCTGCCGGCATCCAGGCGCAGTCCGTTGATTTGCAGAATCTTTTCCTGCTCCTTGTGACGGGAACGGCGCAGGACTGCCTTAATCCTGGCGACCAGTTCACGCGGCGAAAACGGTTTGCATACATAATCATCAACCCCGGCGTCCAGCCCCTTGATACGGTCGTCTTCTTCGCTACGGGCCGTCAGCATGATGATGGGAATATCCCGGGTTACCGCGCTCCGGCGAATGCGCCGCGCAAAATCAACGCCACTGATACCCGGCAGCATCCAGTCAAGAATGATCAGATCCGGCAACCTGGCGTCAATTTGGGTATCGGCTTCCGCCACATCCGCTGCACCTCCCCAGTCAAATCCCGCCCGGTCCAGGGTGAATCCAACCATATCGCGAATAGCGGCTTCGTCTTCAACAACTAATAAATAATTGGCTTTCATAAATTGTTACAACGGCTGTAAAGAAATGTCTGTACATTAACCTTCAACCCGGCGCACACGAGTTCATTATATGTAAGTTGATGGCATTACATCAGAATTATATGACATTTTTATTACACACCGTGGTTTCGACGGTTTTTCGCAATTTACAGTTTCAGTATGTTTTTGAGCTTGAAATCAGCAAGTTAACAAGTCATTGTAATGACATCCAATTGCCCGATTCGCGTTTAACGTGCCTGTTGCCCTGCGCTCCCAGCGGCCGGAATAAAAAATAACCGAAAATTCACTTATATAACAAACGGTTATAAATTCATACGCTAAATATATCGTTCATTACGATTTAGTACTTAATTTAGTCAGTTATGGTGTGCTAACATGCACTTAGCGTCTAATACCTAAGTGTTGCACAAGTACCAAAACGACCATTTCGGTTCGTTCTAAGCTGTATCCATTGGGAGAGAAGACTTTAAAAAGTAGTACGAAGTATTAAAGTCGGCAAAAACACAATAATACCTGTTGTCCACGTGTATCGCGGTACGCCGTCTGTAAACTTCACTCTTAAAAAATCCTGAGTTACGTTGAAATAAGGAGTGAGGATTGTGCGGTTCAGTACAATTTTTGCATTGGCATTCGTGCTTTTATCTCTGTTCGCTCAATATGCATTGGCGCAGGATAAAGCAGCTAATCAAGCCTCCCTGGAGGCAGAACACAAGCGGGCCATTGATTTAGCCCACGACGACAAGCACGCAGAGGCGCTGGCTATTCTGCGTCCGTTGCTAGTCAGGCATCCGGATTACTACCCCGTGCGGCGTGACTATATCGTCGTATCCGCCTGGCACGGTGACTGCGATAATGCCCTCAAGGCGTACGAACCCATTCGCAACCGCCCCAACAAAGAATCTTATTTGATCATCCCTGTCGCCGAATGCATGGCATCGCTGCGCCGCACCGATGAAGCCACGGCGTTATTGCAGGAAGGCCGCGACGCGGATCCCGGTAACGAGGATATCCAGCAGGCTCAACAATCCCTGCAAAATGATATCGCCCTGGATCGTAAAGCGGAAATTCAGGTATCCGCGGGAACCTCGGAATCCGACGCCGGCAACCGTGAAAATTTTATCTCGCTACGCTATTCCCGCCAGTTACTGGAAGCCACCCGCTGGTTTGTGCGTTACTTAAGAACATGGGCACAGGATGATGATTTCGCCACCGGAGATTTGAAACGCGTGGGCGTCGGCGTCATGCACTGGTTTGATCCCAAATGGTATCTGGAGCAAGAGTTTGCCGATGAACTGGGCGATTGGGGCGATGAATTTGGCTCGACCACGACGCTAGTTCACTACCCGCACAGCCTGTGGGAAATACGCGCCCAATATGCCTCCTTTGCCGAAGATATACCGCTGCGCGCCAAGGCCATCGATGTGGATGCCAGCCGGTTTTCCTTTGGCGCTGACTTTCATTCCCGCGATTACGTCTGGGAATGGTCCGGTTCATATACCAGTTATGACTTTTCAGACGGCAATGACCGGGAAGGTTTTTACACAGCACTGGGTTACGGTTACGTCATGAAACCCAGACTCGAACAACGCATCATCGGTTCTTATTATCAATCCAGTAACACGCTGGACAATACCGTTTATTTCAACCCGGACAGCGATTCCTCAATAACGTTGACGCATCGTACAAGTTACGTATTCGACTCCCGGTACGACCGGCACGTGGATCATCTTTCTGTTTTCGTGGGCCAGTATGACCAGGAAGGATTCGGCAGCGACACCTTCTATGGTGTGCGCTATGAACAGGACTACGACTTCGATTCCCTGCATTCGCTACACTGGGGCGCGGGGTATGCCAGCAACATCTACGATGGTAACCGGGAAAGTGAAATTTCATTTATTGTAACGTTCACCAAAAAATTACCATGACTATCGTTCGTCTCTTAGCACTATGCTTTATTGTTACCTTTGGCGGCCAGGCCTCGGCCGGTCAACTGACAGTGCTGATCTATCATGACGTGAACTCTAATCCCGGCGATGATGCTTATGCGGTTAGCCGTTCATCGTTTGTCGCGCAAATGGACTACCTGGAAACCAACGGCTACCGGCCGGTTACCCTGGAATTTCTGGATAAAGTCAGCCAGGGCAAAGCGGTATTGCCCAACAAAGCCGTACTGTTAACTTTCGATGATGGCCTGCAAAGCTATCGCAAGTTTGTGGCGCCGGTGCTGCAAATTTATGGTTATCCATCGGTGCTCAGCGTGGTCAGCGGCTGGGTGGACGGCAACAACAAGCCGCCGGAGTACCATGACAAGCTGTTGAGCTGGCCGGAATTAAAAAAACTGAACGAATCACCAATGATCGAATTAATCTCCCATACCCATGATTTACACACCGGCGTGATGGCCAACCCCCAGGGCAACAAGGCACCGGCGGCAGTGACACGAATCTACTCACCCTCCACGAAAAGTTATGAAACAGAAACCGATTACCGGCAACGTATCGCATCGGACTTAAAAATCGCCGTCACCCGTTTCAAACAGGAACTGGGCGTCACGCCACTGGGGATCACCTGGCCCTATGGTAGATACAATGACATATTGACCCGCGAAGCCCGATTGCTGGGCATTAAATTCCAGTTAACCCTGAACGATGGGCCCAACAGCATTGAAAACTTCCCCCGCTTGAACCGGATCATGGTCATGCGTGACACGGGGATCAATGAGTTTGTCGCCGACCTTAACTATGAGCCATTGCGCGACCGGACCTATCAATTTATTGAAGTTGCCCTTGATGAACTGCACAAACAACCGCCGGACAAACGCGAACAACTGCTTTCATCATTACTTGATAATATTTCGCAACTGGACGTTAACACCGTCATCCTGTCGCCGTTCACCCGCGACGGTAAAGCGGCCTTTTTTCCCAACGATCAAATGCCGGTAGCGGCGGATATACTACACCGCGTCACCCACCAACTGCATAACGCTGTGGGCATTAATCATGTCTATTTGCGGTTGCCGGAGCAGTTCAAAATAAAAAACGCCACTGCGTTTTATAACAACCTGGCAAGGCTGGTGTGGTTCAACGGTATTGTATTTGATAATCAAACGCCGGATCAGGTGAAAATGATCAGCAAGATCGTCAAATACCACCACCCCCGCGCGCAGATTGGTCACTATGACAAAGCCCGCAATCTTGCCAGCTATGATTTCGTGATTGTCCCGGTAACGGCGTCCCGTTCCCAGGACAAACTGCGAGACCAGCTACTGGAAGCAAAGGGTGTTCCGACCAAATTATTTGTTCATTTAAAAATTGATCAAGATGATACCGGTGCC
>JASFMT010000209.1:0-6643 GCA_050117455.1 Gammaproteobacteria bacterium
TCTTTGCGTTAAAAAAGTTTTTTTAGCCAATTATCAATTTTATCCCCACCAGTAGTGTAATTACCTCATACACCCGCTTGATCCAGCGGTTGCCTTTGACGATGGCCAGGTGTGCACCGATGTACCCACCCAGCAACGAGCCCAGGATTAACGCCGGTAACCAGCTCCACTGGACTTCCGATAGAAGCGACAATGTTACCGCACCGGCTCCATTCCAGAACAGGCCCACCAGCACCAGGGTATGGGCGACGGCGCGTTTGTAATCCAGCCCGTACCAGCTCACCAGCCACAATGTGACAAACAGGCCGGTGCCGGAGGTGAGGGAGCCATTGAGCGCGCCGATAATAAACAATACCAGACCGCCGATAACCATGGGTCGCGTTGCAAGACCGGCGTCTATTTTCTTAAGGCCCAGTTGCGGCCGCAATACGGAATAAATGCCCAGGCTGGCGGTCAGCACCCCCAAAGCGATTTCCGCATTGCGGTCGGGCACCAGTAAAATGATATTGGCTCCAAGGATCACACCGGGCAAACCAAAAACAAGCAACGATAGCGTTAGACGTCTTTCCAGCGCGCCTTCTTTTAAATTGCGGATGGTTGCACCAACACCTAGCGCCACGCTGGCGATTTTATGGGTGGCCAGGGCAATGCTGAAAGATAAGCCAAGGAAAATCAGGACGGGAAACTGTATGAGCCCGGCGCCGCCGCCGGCAAAGGCGGAGAAAATATTGGCAATGAGCGAGATGACGAAAAGTAGAACCTGGTCCAGACCTATCAAGCGGCCTCCAGGATTCTATTGCTATTCATAGGTTATGGTTTCTATAATCGTTGTTTTTGTGGTGACAGGGAGCGTATTGCCGGGCTGTTAACAAACGATTTTTGTTTTCTCGTTTACTGGCGGCTGGACGAGCTAATCAACGTGCCCACACCTTCGTCAGTAAATATTTCCAGTAACACGGCGTGTGCGACCCGGCCGTCAACGATATGTGCCGTATGTACACCGGACTTGACCGCATTCAGGGCGGCGGCAATTTTCGGTAACATGCCGCCGTGGATAGTGCCATCGGCAATAAGTTCATCCACTTGCTGGGCTGATAAACCGGTTAGCAGTTTACCGTCTTTATCTAGCAGGCCTTCAATGTTTGTTAGCAACATGAGCTTTTCGGCCTGCAGGGTTTCGGCCAGTTTGCCCGCCACCACGTCAGCATTAATGTTATAGGACAATCCATCCTCGCCCACGCCAATGGGTGCGATTACCGGGATGAAATCACCACTGATCAGCATGTTCACCACCGAGGGGTCAATGCTTTGCACTTCACCCACGTGACCGATGTCGATGATCTCCGAGGCTTTCATTTCCGGTGAATCGCGGGTGAACGTCATTTTACGGGCGTGGATCAGGTCGCCGTCCTTGCCGGTGAGGCCAACGGCATTGCCGCCGAGCCGGTTTATTAAATTGACAATCTCTTTGTTGACCAGGCCACCTAAAACCATTTCCACCACGTCCATGGTTTCGCTGTCGGTGACCCGCATGCCGCGGACGAACTCCGTTTCCTTGCCGATGCGACTGAGATGCTGCCCAATTTGCGGACCACCACCGTGGACTACCACCGGGTTGATGCCCACGGCTTTCATTAATACGATGTCGCGCGCAAAACCTTCTTTCAGGGTTTTGTCGATCATGGCATTGCCGCCATATTTAATGACAATCGTTTTGCCGGAAAAACGCTGGATATAGGGCAACGCTTCCGATAAGACGTGGGCGACGTTGTTGGCGACTTCGCGGGTTAGCGACATGGCAGCTTCTTCTATGTTGAGTTTCCTGGCGAATCTATGTTTGGGTTTAACTGACAATAAACAATCGTTAAAACGGAATTTTAACGCCCGGGTCAGCCTGTTGCTGTACCAGTTCGCGGAATGCCGACTTGATCCGTTCCAGTGCCTGTTCGTTGTCACCTTCAAAACGAAACACCAGGCAAGGTGTGGTATTGGAGGCGCGTACCAGGCCAAAACCATCATCCCAGTCCGCCCTGACGCCGTCAATGGTGGTGATCCGGGCTCCCTTAAAGTCTGCGTTTTCCACCAGCTTTTTAATCAACTTATGATGCTCACCTTCGGCCATGTTGAGATTCAATTCCGGGGTATTGATGGAATCCGGCAGTTCGCCAAAAATCTCGGAGGCGGACCGCTTATCCCTGGATAAAATCTCCAGCAACCGCGATGCCGTGTACAGGGCATCGTCAAAGCCATACCAGCGTTCCTTGAAAAAAATGTGGCCGCTCATTTCGCCTGCCAGTAATGCGCCGGTTTCTTTTAACTTGGCTTTGATAAAGGAGTGACCGGTTTTCCACATGATGGGATTGCCACCCGCGTCTTTAATGACTTGCGGCAGTTTGTTGGTGCATTTGATATCAAAAATAATATCGCCGCCGGGGTTTCGCTTAAGAATGTCCCTGGCATAAAGCATTAACTGCCGGTCGGCCCAAATGACTTCACCTTTTGGAGTTATTACACCCAGGCGGTCACCGTCACCATCGAAAGCCAGGCCAATATCCGCATCGCTACCGATAAGCGCTTTCTTAATATCTTCCAGGTTTTCCGGCTTGCTGGGGTCCGGGTGATGGTTGGGAAAGGTGCCGTCGACATCGCAATACAGTTCCTCAACCTCGCAACCCAATGCGCGAAGCAGTTTTGGTGCGACCGCGCCAGGCACTCCGTTGCCGCAGTCAACTATGACTTTCATGGTGCGCGCCAGTTTGACATCGCCAGTCACCCGTTCGATATATTGATCCGCGATATCCAGTTGTTTGTAGTTGCCTGAGCCACTGGTGAAGTTTTTTGCTTCGATACGCTGTCGCAGCTGTTGAATGTCATCACCGGACAACGTGGTGCCGCCCAACACCATTTTGAGACCGTTATAGTCTGGGGGATTGTGGCTGCCGGTGAGCATCACACCGGAGCCGCTTCCCAGTTCATAGGCGGCGTAGTACAACACCGGTGTGGGTACCATGCCCACGTCCACCACGTCGCGGCCGCTGTCCAGCAACCCCTGGGTAAAGGCTTTGATGAGCGTTGGGCCCGATAATCGCCCGTCACGGCCGACATATATTTCCTGTTCGCCGCGGTCTTTGGCTTCGCTGCCCACCGCCAGGCCGATATGGTAAATGGCATCCTCGGTCAGTGTCTCATTGACAATCCCGCGAATGTCATAGGCTTTAAAGATGGAAGGTTCAATAGCGGTTGCTTGATATTGTGGCGACATATTCTTCTCTGCTGGTTGTGACGTTGACGATCTAAAGTAACGGTAAATGTTGACGGTGACAATCAGTGACGCCCCGTATGCCCGAAGCCACCGGCGCCCCGTTGACTATCGTCAAACTCCGCCACGATTTCAAACGATGCCTGCACCACCGGTACAAACACCATTTGCGCAATACGCTCCCCGGGATTGACGGTGAATTCCGATTGACCCCGGTTCCAGCAGGAGACAAAAAGCTGCCCCTGGTAGTCGGAATCAATCAGGCCGGTGAGATTGCCGAGCACAATGCCGTGCTTGTGGCCCAGTCCGGAGCGCGGCAACAAAACCGCGGCGAGGCCGGGATCGTTAATATGAATGGCAATGCCGGTGGGAATTAATTCGGTGGCACCCGGCGGCAGGTGAACGGGTTCGTCGATACAGGCCCGCAAATCCATACCCGCCGATCCGCCGGTAGCATATTCCGGTAAAGGAATGTGGGTACCGATTCGGTCGTCCAGAATTTTCAGCTGTACTTTTTTGTCGTTAGCTTTAGCGTTGGTACCTTTGCCATGGTTATCTGGGTTGATCATTATTTTTACGCCCCGCTGGCTGTTCAGGAAATGGAAAGACTGGCGGTTATTATACCGGTTTGCGGGGACGGGGGCGAAAGGAAAAGGAAGGAAGGGCGCCGCACGGGGCGGCGCCTGTAACGCAGTTTTTACGGGTTTTTCGAGGCCACTTTATCGGGGGCGGGACCGACCATAATCGTCACCATTTTGTCCGGGTGGACGCGCCGCTTGAACGCATCCTGGATATCCGCCACCGTCAATGCCTGAACTTTGTCATTAAAAGTATCGAGATAGTCCAGGGGCAGTTGATAAAAGCCGATCATGCCAATGTAACCCAGAATTTTCTTGTTGCTGGAAATGCGCAGCGGAAAGCCGCCGGTAATGTTTTTCTTGGAAGCGGTCAGTTCTTCCTCCGTGGGGCCGTTGGTGATAAAGTCCTTTACCGTTTCGCGGACCACCTTCAGCGCTTCTTCCGCCTGGTCGTTGCGGGTTTGCAGCCCGATCTCAAAGGGACCGTCCTTGCGCATGGGCAGGAAATAGGAATACGTGCTGTACGCCAGTCCCCGTTTTTCCCGGATCTCGTTACTCAGGCGGGCCACCAGTCCGCTGCCGCCCAGAATATGATTGCCCACATACAGTGCATAATAGTCTGGATCACCGCGGTGCATCCCCGGCTGGCCCAGCAGGATATGGGTCTGCGATGACGGGTGCGCGACCTTAACTTCCGCTGCTTTTTCCAGTGCATCCACCTTGGGCAGCGCGGGCGCCGGCTCGCCTTTTTTCAGTTTGGCGACGGCCCTGTTGGCCACTTGTTCGGCTTTGGCCCGATCCAGGTTGCCCACGATCGCAATAGTGGCGTTGGAGGCGACGAAGTAACGGTCATAAAACGCTTTCAAGTCCGCGACGGTCAATGACTTAACGGTTTCTTCGTAGCCCGAAGGCATGGTGCCGTAGGGGTGATCCTGGAACACCGCTTCATAAAAGGCTTCATCCGCCAGTGCGCCCGGTGATTGTTTGCGTTGTTCGATACCGATAAGCAATCGCTTGCGCTCCCGTTCAAAGGCGTCCCTGGGGAAGGTGGGTTCGCCCAATACCGTTGCCAGGGTTTCCAGCGCCGGTGTGAGAACATCCTCTTCCGAGAGACTGCGTAATGTATACGTGGACATGTCACGCTCGGAATCGCTGCCGAAACGGGCACCCAGCTCATCGAAACGTTCCGAAATCTGTTCGGCGCTTAATTTACCCGCCCCTTCCGGTAACATGGCATTGGTCAGCAGGGCTGCGCCCGCTTTGCCATCGGTGTCCCGCGCCGCGCCGGCGTTAAAGGTGACCTGCAGGTCCACCATCGGCAGCTCCGGCGCCGCCACAAAATAAACCCGGGCACCGTTATCGGTGGTCCAGTGTTGAATATTGATGGCCGCGGCAACGGGCTGACACAGGCCGAGCAATAATAAAGTAACAACTAAAATCCATTGATTATTGCGCATGTTGCATTCCCCCGTGGTTGCCGGCGATGGCCTGGTTGATGGGCTGTGGATCCAGCACCGCAACCGTTAAATGATCATCCACTAAATATTTCCTGGCCACTTGCTGGACCTGTTCCGCGGTCACTTCGCGGAAGCGTTTGACATAGTCATCCATCAGGCGCCAGTCCAGTCCCACCGTCTCCAGGGTACCCATTTGCATGGCCTGGTAGAACACCGAATCCTGTTCGTAGATTTTGCTGGCCACCACCTGGTTTTTAATGCGTTTTAATTCCTGCTCGGTGACCGGTTCGGTTTTCAGGCGCTCGATTTGATCGCGGATGGCTTTTTCCAGGTCTTCGATGGTATGGCCCTGGGCGGGTGTGCCATCGAATAAAAACAATTCATCCATGCGGCTGTACAAATCATAACCGGCACCCACGCTGGCGGCGATGGCATCACCGCGGATTAATTCCTTAGTAAAACGGGAGCTGTCACTGCCATCCAGGACATGGGCCAGCATTTCCAGCGCGTAAGGTTCCCAGTCTTCCTGGGCCGTTTTGACCACCGGCACCTTATAACCCATCAAAAAATACGGCAGCTGTGCCGGTTCTTTCACCACGATGCGGCGCATGCCGTTTTGTTCCACTTCTTCCTGCGGTTTGACGTTCGGTACGTCGCGGGCGGGAACCTTGCCGTAGTATTCCCTGGCCTGCGCCAGCACGTCCTGCGGATCTACATCGCCCACCACCACTAAGGTGGCATTATTGGGCGCGTACCAGTTGTCGTACCATTGCTGGGCGTCCGCCACGGTGAGATTTTTCAAATCCGTCATCCAGCCGATAATGGGGTGCTGGTAAGGACTGTTGATGTACGCGGCCTCCACAAACCGTTCATAGGTTTTGGATTTGGGTTTGTCGTCGGTGCGCATGCGGCGCTCTTCCATGACCACCTGCACTTCCTTGGCGAATTCCTCGGGGGCCATGTTGAGATTGACCATGCGATCCGCCTCCAGCTCGAAGCTGATGGGCAGGCGGCTTTTTTCCAGTTGCTGGAAATACGCCGTGTAATCCTTGCCGGTAAAGGCATTTTCACGGCCACCATTGGCGGAAATGATTTTGGAAAATTCATTGGGACCGTGCTTTTTCGTCCCTTTAAACATCATATGTTCCAGGACGTGGGCGACCCCCGTGCTGCCGTTTTTTTCGTAGCTGCTGCCCGCCTTATACCAGATCTGGGAAACCACCACCGGTGCGCGATGATCTTCCTTGACCAGCACCTTTAAACCATTATCCAGTTTAAATTCGTGCACCCGCGGATTTGCCGTTTTGCCGTCGCTGGCCGCCATCGCCGGTTGGGATTCCGTTGCTGTG
>JASFMT010000210.1:0-6638 GCA_050117455.1 Gammaproteobacteria bacterium
TACCAGGATGACCTTGTCACCCACAGTGACGCCCAGCGAACGTGCCAGCCCTTTGCCCAGAATAATATTGTATTCGCCACTTTTCAGGTCCGATAACTTACCCTGCAGCATCTTTTCCCACACATTAGATACATTGGGTTCCTCGCTGGGGAGTACACCGCGAATAATCGTGCCACTGACCTGCTGTCCATAGGTCAACATACCCTCCGCCCGGATATAAGGCGCCAGCCCCACCACCCGCGGCTCGGCTTTCAGCACCTGGTCCGCCAGGTTGTGCCAGTCTTTTAACTCACCTTCATAGCCGCTGATGGTGATATGGGAAGCCATGCCGAGAATACGCTCGCGCAGTTCGGTGACGAACCCGTTCATGACCGACAATACCGTGATGAGTGCGGTAACGCCCAAAGCGATACCCGCCATAGAGGAGAAGGAGATAAAAGAAATAAATTGGTTGCGGCGTTTGGCGCGGATATACCGTAGGCCAACGAATAATTCCAGCGGTTTAAACATTAATGTAATTTAAAATTTTTAAAGTTAGGCCGGACGGTGGCGTTGTGCAGTTGATCAATTGTTTATCAAATGAGTCCGCGCAGATACTAGCATGGCTGGTATCAGAAGTCATACACACCTGTGTTCGCGCCGAATGGTTGAATATTATGCAATTTGGCGTACAAGGTCGACCCGGGAAACACGGGGCACCGTAACGTTTGAAACCGATCGTTGCAAAAGTTCAGGGCAAGTACCGAAAGACCGCACGTGAGAGCGGCCAAGGTTTGTTACACAGCGGACACTAACGCTATTGATCAAGCGGCTAAACGTCGTAAACCAGCTCTTCGGGAGGTTTAAAGAACCACATCTGGTAAAGTGAAATGAGCGCCTGGGCCGCGAAACACAACCCCATGACCCCACCACTGATCAACACCACATACGCAAACGGCTGAAACACCTTGGTGAGATACCACGACGCAATGTCAAATAAAATAGAAAGAAACGGCAAAGCAATGATCAGGCACTTCAGCCATTTTCGTTTCATGTAAGCGTGGCAGAAAATACTGCCGATAATAAAAAAGATGAAGGTCAAGCCGAACAAATGAATGTGCGAGACGCGCACCAGGGTGAAGATATCCATACCCGTATCCATCTGGGTTACCTTGGATACATTTTCATATCCCACTAACTTTGGAATATGGGGATTACTGCCGTCATGACAGATGCTACATCGCTTTTCAATAATGGGTACCACATCGTTAAAGTCTTCCTTTTTCGCACCACGGCGCACCCAGGCAATAATTTCATGTTTTTCAGGATCCGGTAACATACTGGCCATGGGCCCCTTCAAAGCCGATTCCAGTACCGTGTCACTTTTGCTGCCACTGTAGGCAATGATCAGGTCATTAACCGACAGCATGGGATTACCATCTCGACCGGCATGGGAGGCAAAAATATAAATCATGGCGAACAGGTAGCCGGTACCTAACACGATAATCGTCGCGCTAAACAGCGTGCGTTGCCCCATAGGCAGAAAGGAAAAATGAACACAGCGTGGAACCGGCTTACTGTCTGACACGAAAAACTCCCTAATCCCTTTATTCTTTATGGTTTATACGTTTCTTTATGGCTCATACGTTGATAACAGACGTTAACATACCGTAACCTGGGTATGTTGATCTATATCAGAGCCATCCTTTTTTATCATCGACGGGTAAAACCCATTTTAACGCAAAACATACTACCGTTTTAATGGATTTTTGTTATTTACATTTGCCTGTGCATTTTATTAATAATTGTGCACAGGTAATTTCCGGGAACGCGTTCGCGGCATCAATATCGTTTCCGTTACCGGCGTGAGCCATCCACGCGTTGTTACACTGCTTACGCCGGGAGACGTAGTGAGTTTCGCCAATCCAGGATACATTGGCACAAGCCGGTGCACCGATCCCAAAGCGGATGCCCACTTCGTAGGTGCCGCACAATAACCAGCGATGTTTCACTTCTGCATCAACCCCAAAATCACCGTTTTCCCGCAACCAGGCGTTGGCGCCATCAAAGCGAAATTCCACTTTTTTGGGTAAATTGCGCGAGCCCAGGTCCATACTCTTTCGGGCAACCGCCGAGTATTTAGTGATCACCGGTTTGGTCTGTGACTCCGCATACCCAATGGTACTCGAGAACATTCCTACACCGCATAGTATCGCTATCGAGATGATGGACGTCGTCATTCGTTGCAGCGGTAACGCAACGCCTCGTAGAGTTCGGTTGTTGATCCGTCGTTCCATACAGCACCTGTCAATTAAAGGTAATACGCTAGTGGCAATTAAACCAAGTTTGCTTTTCACCTTGCAAGCAGCCCGCTTGATTCATATCACGGAACTTGCAGTTTGCATTAAAATCGCCCACAGCGCTAGCCAAATAGTCACGGCGACGCGATAGCGATATAAATTTCAATGTGTGAGGTATCGTCCATGCGGTACAATTCGAAATCCGTTGTGTAAAGCCGCTGATATGACACATCATTGGCAAAGAAATCCCAAATATACTGCCACGCCGAATAAATAACCTCCGGCACTTCGCCCTGCTGGGAAAACACCAGGTAACGGCCCGCGGGAACTTCAACGGCCACCATGTCATTCGGTGGCGCCGTGACCTTCTCGACCTCACTGCCAACAATCACGTGATAATTGCCGCGCTGTTCAGGATCGTAGGCCGTATACACGCCGTAAATGGTTTCGTGATTCACTGACCGCGGTATCCGCGCGGCAATGTCTTCGCTGAAAAAGGTCTGCCACAACGCCGGTATCTTTGATGTCTCGGGATTGGACTCCAGCGTCTTCGATGTAGCCGTTTTAATCCCGACGACTTTCATTGTTTCAATTGTCTGTTCTCGAATATCCATCATGCCGGCTTTGGGTGTATAGGATTGCCAGGTGGCGATAGTTAATTATTTTTTCTCTTACTGAAACAACGGCGGCGGCGTGCGGTGATGGGTCGCCTGTTCGTAAGCGTAAGCGTACTGAAACAGGGTTGCTTCGCTAAACGGCCTGCCCAGCAGCTGCAACCCGGCCGGTAATCCTTGCTTGGTAAATCCCATGGGAACCGTAATGGCAGGTTGTCCGCTGTGTGGCGCAATAATGGGACTGTTATTCCCATGTGGTGACTCCAGATCACCGATTTTACGCGGTGGATTATTCCAGGTGGGATAAACAACCACGTCAACGTGGGCATTGTTCATCGCGCTAACCACGCCTCTGCGTAACGCGGCGCGCCGGGGGTCTCCCGCAACATCGACACAGGGTATTTCCTGCTGCTCTGGCGGTACGTCTTTGGACATGGCCCATTGCATCGCTGACTCATTGCTCTTCAGATATTGCTTATGCTCCACCACCTGTTTAAGTTTGGTAACCGGCGCATCAGCGCCCAGTGACTGGAAATAACGATTGATGTCATAACGAAAACGGCTGCAAAATCCGGTGGCCGCTGTCAGGTGCATTAAGTCAGGCACTTCAAAAGGATCGACGATGGTTGCCCCCAGCGCCCGCATATCGTCAATGGCCTGGTTAAACAATGCGAGAATGGCGGGATCCGCTTCCACGGTATCACTAATCTCCCGCAACACGCCAATGCGAGCGCCTTTTAGTCCGTCTTTTTTCAGATAGGAAAGGTAGTCGTCGGGGAGTTTACCCTTGCCTTTTTCCATCGCTGGATCGTTCCCGTCGTAGTCATCGATCACCGCAAACACGCGGGCGGCATCCTCAACGGTGCGCGTCATGGGACCCGCGACATCCCGATTTAACAACAGGGGCACAACACCGTCACGACTGGTGGCACCGATGGTCGAGCGTATCCCCACCAGGGCCAGATGCGATGCAGGACCGCGGATAGAGTTACCGGTATCCGTGCCCATACCCACCAACCCGAAATTGGCCGCCACCGCCGATGCCGTGCCGCCACTGGAACCGGCGGGTACCCGCTCCAGGTCATAGGCGTTTTTGGTTTCGCCCAACGTGGAACTGATAGTGACATAAGGACTGAATGCCCATTCCGCCATGTTCGATTTGGCGAGAATAACCGCGCCGGCTTCACGCAGTTGCCGCACCATAAAAGCGTCATCCGGCGGCGTTGAATTTTTTAACGCCATGGAGCCGGCACTGGTGGGCATGTCCGCGGTATCAAAGTTGTCTTTTAAAATTACCGGCACGCAATGCAGTTGGCGCAATACGTTCGTTTGCGCATATTCCTTATCCAGTTGCTTTGCCCTGTTCAGGGCATTGGGATTCACCATGACGATGGCATTCAAGCCGGTGGGTTTATCGTAACGTTGTATGCGATCGATATAACGTTGCACCAGTTGCCGGCAGGTTAACCGCGATTGCGCAAACGCCTGGTGCACCCTGGCGATGGTGGTTTCGGTGATGACAAACGGTGCGTGATCGGTATCCGCACCTGACGTTGGTTGCGGTTTTGCCGGGAGTTGACAACCGGCAACAATCGCCGATACCAGTAACAGGGTTACCGCCAATGCCGTATGTTGTCGCCATACCCCTGGCAGGTTTTTACGAACGTTAAAGCGTATCAGCCGCGGCATGTGTTATCGTTCCTCACGCTTGGTTTGCTGGTACAGCACTTCCAGGTCATCCAGCGAAAGGTCCCGTACCGACTGATTTTGCGTAGCAGCCAGTTGTTCCATGCGCCGAAAGCGCTTTTCAAACTTGGCGTTTGACGCTCGAACCGCCGTCTCCGGATCAATATCAAGGTGGCGCGCCAAATTGGAAACGGCAAAAAACAAATCGCCAACTTCTGCTTCAACTAATGACTTGTCAGCATTCGAGGCGATTTCCTGCTTCACTTCATCCAGTTCCTCGACAATCTTGTCAAAAATGGGCGTTACGTCGGGCCAGTCAAATCCGGCCCGCGCCGCGCGTTTTTGCAGTTTGACAGCACGCGTCAAGGCCGGCAAAGCCACTGGTACGCCGTCCAGCAGACTATGGTCACCGGCATCCGGCGGTTGTTTTTGACGACGCTCGTGTTCCTTGTGCTGTTCCCAGGCATGAGTTTGTTGTTCCGCGCTGTCGATTTGCTCATCGCCAAAGACATGGGGATGACGGCGCCACATTTTATCAATTATGCCGCTAACCACATCTTCAAAATCAAACGCCTGCTGCTCTGCCGCCATCTGAGCGTGAAAAACCACCTGGAACAGCAAATCCCCCAGCTCGTCCCGCAACTCCGGCAGATCCTGCCGCTCAATGGCGTCCGCCACTTCATAGGCCTCTTCAATGGTATACGGGGCGATGGTGGCAAACGTCTGTTCCCGGTCCCACGGGCAGCCCCGGTCAGGGTCTCGTAACTGCTTCATAATCTGCACTAAAGTGTGAATATTGCTCAAATATTACTCCGTAAGTATTTGATTGTTAAACCGTTAATGTTCGGCAAAAAATTAAATTATCACGGGGTTGTAGCCGACTTAAGTACTGTGATTTAATTCACTGTATCACGCCTTTATTTGTAAGAGTATTTGGCTGACGTTATCAACCGTTGTTTCCGTGTTAGAAAAATTCGTTATATGTACGCATTGTCTACCATAATCCGGTCCATCACCTTGATTGCCGCATTAATGCTCGGTATATCAATAAGTTATGCCGATAACCTCGATTCGCTGTCACAGGGACAGGCGGCATTCGACGCGGGTAACTACTCCAAGGCACTGGAACTGTGGCAAAAGCTGGCGAAAGACGGACAGCCTGAAGCCCAGGTGTTTGTGGGGCTTGCATACGCCAATGGCTGGGGTGTGAAAAAGAACCTGGAAGAGGCTTCCACCTGGTATATGCGTGCCGCGGAAAATGACAGCGCGTCCGGTCAATTCCTGCTTGGCCTGCATTATGTCACCACCGGCGTTAACCAGTACGATGTTCGCGTCGGCATCAAATGGTTAAAACGCGCGGCGGATAACGGCGACAAACAGGCGATCCAGTTTTTGAAAAAAGCCAAGCGCCGCAACTGGTTCACCGACCTGAAAAACGACAGTGCCATCGACCGTTACCAGCTGGAACGTGAAGGAAAAAGCATTCTCGAAAATATCTCCATTACCGCCAACGAACTGCCAAAGCTGCCCGCGCCGACGATGTAATACCGAGCTTGCATCGCAACGCCCTTTCCCCGCCGTATCAAGCAACCATCACTGATTTAACAACATCCAAACGGCAACGCTTCCCGCGTAGAATAACGAATAACTCATTTAGTTTAACTGGGTATTAGTTTAACCGGGCTCATAACCTGCCAGTTCAACGTATCCCTTGCCGGCGACTATTTTATTGCTGTCGCTATATTTGCCGGACACCTTCACCGCTCCTTCCCAGTATCTAACGGTTAAATTCAATTCCTGGTCATTGATCGCCGGTGTTACCTGCAATTCCAGGGACTGCGACGGGATTTCGATGATCCATCCGGCGGGATAATTAATATCGCTGTGCGGACTTTGCCAGTGGCGAAGCACCTGGATATTCACGTCATTTTGTTCCAGTTTATGGGTGGTGCCGTCCTTATCCACAATCGTGCCGGCACTGTGAATATCCATGGAGCCATCTTTGCGCCGCAGGGCATAAAACATGATTTCCCGCTGATCGTCCAGTTGCAACGCAAAC
>JASFMT010000211.1:0-6619 GCA_050117455.1 Gammaproteobacteria bacterium
TTGCCGACCAATCCTGGCGGGTAACGATTAATGCCGGCAAGGGCCACATAAATAACGAGTGGCGTAACCTGGTGGCCAATCAATACCGCCATGCGCTGGCGGGGCGTTTTCCCATGAAAACAACGGCAGAGCAGGAATTGACGCTCACCGACTTCAGTGACTTTTTCAAAAGTGGTGGAACCCTGGATGCATTTGTCCAGGAGTACATCAGTCCATTCGTGGATGTACGGCGTAACTGGCGGGTCAAGCACGTCAACAAGCGTAGTATGTATTTTTCAAAAGATGCCATCCGTGAACTAAAGCGTGCTGAAACCATTCGACGAATCTTTTTCCGCGCCGATCCCGAGGCGCCCAGTATTCAGTTTCAAATGCGGCCGGTGTATATGGATAAATCGGTCACGCGTTTTGAACTTGACATGGGCGGTCAGCGCATTATTTACAGCCATGGGCCCAAGTTCTGGCAGGATGTCAGTTGGCCCGGCAAAGAAGAAACGGATTTTGTACGTATGCGGTTTGTCGAGATTGACGATAATGATGTTACCAAAGACTATGATGGTCCGTGGGGCTGGTTCCGCATGTTGCAGGATGCCAATATTCGCAAGACCAATGCCGCCAATATATATGACGTGACGTTTACCTCCAACAGCAAGGTGGCACGCTTTCAGATTAAAGCCAACAGTGTCACTAACCCGTTTGATACCAATATACTGAGCCAGTTTGATTTTCCACAACACCTATGAACGATAATAACGCGACCTGCGGGATATACGGAAAACTGCCCGCGCATGGGGATTTCATCAGCCGCAATTTGCCATCGGCGTTTCTCAATCATTGGGACGAATGGCTGCAGGGCTTTATCGCCTCCAGCCAGGAACAATTGACGGACGACTGGCTGAATATCTATCTAACGGGGCCAATATGGCGCTTTGCGCTGTCAGCCGGCACGGTCGACGGTAACGCCTGGTGCGGCGTGATGATGCCCAGCGTTGACAGTGTTGGCCGTTATTTTCCATTTTGTGTCCTTAACAAGCTGGCTGCGGATAGTAATCTGGTGGACGCGATTTCGTCGCAAGCCAACTGGTTTAACGAGATCGAGGAAATTGCCCTTGAGGCACTGCAAAACGAATATGATGCCGATACTTTGATGGATAAATTAACTGAACACCCGCTGGAATTGCCGCCTTATTATTATCGCAAAGGGGATGCCGCCGAAACAGCGGCTGGCAGCGGGGGGTTGGCGATGGTGATGGATTTCGAAGAGCAATTGCCTTCATCCACCAATGCCGTGTTGCTGGATTGGCTAATGTCGCGGCAGTTCCCCAGTTACAGTTTATGGCATAGCCGGGGTTCTGAATTAGTGCAGCCATCTTTTCTGGTGAGCCCCGGGCTACCCGATCTTGGCGGCGCCGCTGGGATGTTGCAGGGCGACTGGCGCAAATGGAACTGGAACATGCCGTTTCAACTGGCGGCAGATGCCGTCGAACCGGAAGAACTGGTGTTTTAGTCATGCTACCTACCCTGGCCAATAGTAAAACACGGCAAAGCCAGAATGATGCAGGGCATCTTTCGTGGCAATCATCGGCCAGAACCCACGTTGGCATGGTGCGCAAAATAAACGAAGACGCCATTTTTAGTAACAAGACGTCCGGTATATGGGCGGTCGCCGATGGCATGGGCGGGCATGAAGCCGGCGAAATTGCCAGCCAGATGATCATTCATGCACTGGATAATCTGCAAAGTACAAATCGGCTAAGTGAATTTGTGGAGCACGTTGATACTGAATTGCAGGCGGTCAATCGACGGATCCAGCAGCATTCGAACACGATCCTGGAAGGCCGGACATTGGGCAGTACCGTGGTTACATTGATAGTGAGAGGGAATATCGGTGCCTGCCTGTGGGCGGGAGACTCGCGCTTGTATCAATTGCGTGACGGAAATCTTGCCAGGGTTTCCAAGGATCACAGTAAAGTGGAAGAACTGATTGATCAGGGTGAATTGCTAAGGGAAGAGGCGGACAGTCATCCTGAATCCAACGTGATAACCCGCGCCGTTGGCGCGTGCGCTGATTTGTATTTAGGTAACTGTATTTTTGATGTAGAGCCGGGGGATACGTTTTTACTCTGTAGTGACGGTTTGTATAACAGCGTCGGCAATGATGATATCAAAACGCTTATTCAACACGCCGACATTGACCAATGCGCGCAAAGTCTTATCGATCGTTCGCTTGAAAATAACGCTAACGATAATGTATCGGCGATCGTTGTGCGTGCAACAAAGCCTTTGGGCTAATTATAAAATTATAAGTCTGTAGGAATTGCTACAGTAACGACAGGTGCGGTGCAGTGACTGATTTAGTCGATGATCCAAAAAAAGTTGACGGCGACGCCGATGAGACTCGTATTGACGATAGAAAGTCAGACGATTCAACCCGCGTCAGGCCAAAACACCGACCATCGCAATCAAACCACAATGAGCCCGATACAGATACCCGGCTAAAAAACCGTTCCGACGCCACCCGCGTTAGACCCGGTAGCAATGACACGACCAGTGGGGCGCGTCGATCGCTTCCAGGTAATCAGGATTCAACTCGTTTCCGGCAAGAATCAACCCGGCTCAGACAACGGCCCACATCGTCGGCGCTCAACCGGCGAAGTTCATCGCAATCCGTTAGAAAACCATCGCAGCCACCGCCAAAGGGATTACCGTTTGGCGGTGCTGACAACCAAACGCCGGCGATTCCCCAGCCCAGACCCATTCAAAAAATCACCTTGAAGAACCGCTTTGTGCTCGATGAGACACTGGGTGTCGGCGGTATGGGAGTTGTCTACAAGGCCATCGATAAACGCAAGGTCGAGGCCAAGGATCGAAATCCCTATCTCGCGGTAAAAATCTTGAGTGAAGACTTTCGCCAGCACCCCGATGCATTCATGGCATTGCAGCGGGAAGCGCGCAAGTCCCAAAGTATTGCACATCCCAACATCGTAAACGTCCACGACTTTGACCGCGACGGCGATACGGTGTTTATGACCATGGAGTACATGGAAGGCACACCGCTGGACCAGTTGTTGCGGGAAAACCGGGGTGTGGGGCTTACCAAAGAGCATGCCACCCGCATACTCAAGGATATGTGTGCTGCGCTGGAACATGCGCACAAGGAATACATCATCCACGCGGACTTTAAGCCCGGAAATATTTTTGTCACCAACAGTGGCGTCACCAAAGTATTTGATTTTGGTATTGCCCGCGCGGTGGCACAGGCGGACCGGCAGACACAACATGGCGACAAATCCATATTTGATGCCGAAACCCTGGGGGCATTAACGCCGGCATATGCCAGCCCGGAAATGCTGCGCGGCGCTTCGCCCACCATTCAGGACGACGTATTTGCCCTGGGCTGTGTTGCCTACGAAATGTTTGCCGGAGAACACCCTTTCAACCGGGTGCAGGCCGACCAGGCCATGGAACAAAAGATAAAACCAAAACGCATCAAGTCATTAAGCAAGCAGCAATGGAAAGCGCTAAAACGGGCACTGGCGTTTAGCCGGGAAGAGCGCACCAGTTCAGTTTATGAATTCTTGTGGGAATTTACCAGCGTCAGGAAATCCGGCTGGAAAAAATGGTTGGCCGCGGCAGTTGTCATCGGAGTCGGCGGGGGTGTTTATATGCAGTATTTCTATAAGCAGGAATTGACGCCGGAGCAATACAAGGCGCAACTGGAACAACAGATCAAAATTGACATCATCAAGGAGCGATTGAACGAACTGGTAGCGAACCCCGAGTTTACGCCGTTATGGGAGTCCGACGTGTGGGGACAGGTTCAGTCCGGCCGGCGTGTGTTGGGATTAAAGGATCAATGGCTGTTGGAAAAAGAAACCCAGATCGTCGGTTTGTACCTTAGCCAGATATCGGATAATCGTCAAAAACAACGTTTTAGTGTGGCTCAAGCGTATCTGGATAACGCGGGCCGTTACCGTGGCTATGAAGATCGTCTGGATCGCGAGCGTGTGGCATTGAACGATGCCATAGCTGATATTAAGGAACAGCAACGGTTGGCCCGTGAGCGCCAACGCCGCCAGGAAGATGAAGAGGCGCAACGGCGTGCTGCTGCCCGCGCTGCGGCGGCAGCCAAAGCGCAATCAAAACCCGCCAGACCGGCGGTAAGGGAGCCGGTGCGCGAAGAGAAAGATGTCTTTGCGTTAGCCATGAATAACGTCAAACAACAGTTACGTTGTACACGCGATATCAATACCCGCAACCTTGAGGGTGCTGTGCTACAGGCGAAGTCGATTGACGAGAAAAAATTCCGCGCGCAGAGCAGGCAGGTCGTCACTTCACTGGCGGTCTGTATTGAAAAAATTGGCCGTACCGACTCCAACCGGGCCGAAGATTTAAAGACATTTGCTTTAGGCTTGTTTCCGGGTAATCAACACCTGGCGCGAATCAGCATTAAACCCGTCGATCCGTGCAACGTCAGTATGGCAGGACTAGGCGCCCGTGGTAAAAAGGGAACCTGCCGTGACCGGTTTTTTTCCGGCGGTTACGGTCCTCGCATGGTCGTGGTGCCTGGCGAGGGTAAACTCAAACCCTTTGCCATTAGCCAGTATGAAGTATCAGTGGAACAGATGAATGAGTACTGCCGTAACACCCGTAACTGTCAGGTCCGTAATGGAGCCAATGCCAGCCTTCCCGTAACCAATATCAGTTTCACACAAGCCAGGGAATATGCTCGATGGTTGAGTAACAACAGCGGTTATCGTTATCGCATCCCACGCCAGTCAGAATGGCTTTACGCGGCACGCGCCAACGGTAGCGAACTTGACGCTAATCGTAACTGTTCCCTGGAATCAAGAGGAATCAAAAAAGGAGAAACCCTGGAAGAGGTGACAACCGGTAAGAAAAACAAATGGGGACTGGTCAATTACGTGGGTAATGCGCAGGAATGGGTATTAAAAAATAACCGGGATCTTTTCGCGGTGGGAGGCTCGCATACCGATCCATTCCGGGATTGCACGGTGGAAAAACAGCGATCACATGACGGAAAGCCGGACGCCATCACCGGTTTTCGCCTGGTCAGGGAATTGCGGGGCTAATATGCCGAAAGTTGAAGAAAACGACCAATTGGAAAAGTTGTCCCGTCAATATGCTGACTTTGTCATTTCACGGGAAGAATATAACAAGCGCCGCAGAACATTGCTGGATGAAGTAGATGCCAAATACAACAACCGGCACTACTTGGCCAGTGAAATTATGTCGGAAATCAAAAGCAAGTTAAAAGATGCCGTTCAATTTGTGAAAAAATACAAATAACCATCACGCCTGATGATGTTGGGTAGTGTGATTTGGTAGTATCGGCCGTTGGTATCATTTGTTGAAACAATAAAATGAAATATATAACAACAATACGCAGTTTGCTGGTTTTTGTGTTGAGTGCTGGAGCAGGATGTTTTGTTAACACTAATGCCATAGCGGGAATGCTGGATATGCCGGATGTTAGAGACTCGACGCCGTTAAAAGGTAAATCGGTGTATGAAAACATCGATATACCGGCCGTGCGCGAGCGGGATCCTAACCCGGAAACCAGCCCGCGGGTATGGGTGCTAAAGATCAAGCTGCAGGGCGTTGTCGAACGGCCCGAGTACGGAATCATTAAAGAAGACATCGAACGCTACGCTGAAGACTTACGCGCGGCGGTAATGAAAGAGGAAGAACTGCTGGAATACGGCTATACGCTGGAGGATCTGGCGGAGGTAGCGGACCTGATGGTGGATATCGACGCCGGCCGTGAACCGGAGCAGGTAACCGAGCCGGATGTACAGCGATTGATTTTCCTTGTACGGGATTTGAAGGAACGCCGTGGTCTGACATTGATTGACATAGAAAACATAGCCACCAAGCTGACCAATTATTACCGGGAGCGTGGTTTTTTTCTTACCAAGGTTTATGTGCCTAAACAGGAAGTAAGGCGTGGTGTCGTTGTACTGACAGTGCTGGAAGGCAAGCTGGGTAAAGTCACGGTGGCCGATAACCAACGTTACGATGCCGATTTTTTGAAAAGCGCGTTTGATGATCTGATGTATCGACCCGTAACCGAAAAAGAAATTGAGCAAACCTTGTATCTGATGAATGATTACCCCGGACTGGACGTCTACGGCTACTTTAAGGCCGGTGATCAGGTGGGGGACACCTGGTTGAATTTGCAGGTTCGCGAGGAAAGTCTCTGGTCATCCGTTGTTCGCTACGACAACCATGGTTCAGAACTGACCGGAGAACAGCGCTTTTATGTGGAAGGGCAGTTCCACAATCCCCTGAGCCTGGCAGACAACGTTTCCTTTGGGGTACTGAAGACGTTCTCTCCAGATAAGGCGACCTACGGCATTTTTCGCTATCGGCTTCCCGTCTATAGTGAGGAATACCATTTGGGACTTAATTTCAGCCGAAATCAATTTGCCACCGTCCTTGGTGATTTAAACTCGTTTGAACTGGTAGGTGACACCAGTATTGCGGAGCTGACATTTGATTATACCCATATAAGACGGAAGGAAAAAAACTGGGTGACATCGTTTGCCTACGCAAGGAAAGACTCTGATTTAAAAGATAATGAAACAGGTGCTTTAGATCT
>JASFMT010000212.1:0-6568 GCA_050117455.1 Gammaproteobacteria bacterium
TTTTCACCGGCAACCCAGTCCGGTTTGTCGAGCAGTGCCCGCATTTGGGGATCGATGCGGTCCGTTGCGCAGCCGCACAACAGCATGACGCAACACGCAAACACCGGCCATCGCATGAACATCCTGATCATGGCAAACCCCTTTATCGATGAATGGTTATAGAAGTTAAGAGACAATAGCGCCGGACCGCGCCGGCCGTTTTATTATTTGGCGCTTACTTTAAAACAATTAGCTGGCAAGATCCATGGCGGGCGACATCAATTAAAAAACAACATAAAGGATAAAATTGGACTCGATCTAATCCAGCACTGTGAACTCAATATCACAAACGCCGGCATATTGTTTACAGGAAAGTAATGGCAGCATTAACACTAACATCGTAGCAGCAGATAATGGGTTGCCCGTGCAAGCAATAAATCCGGGAGATTAAATCAGTGCTGGGTCGCGATACGATCAAACACCTGTTCACCGTGTTGGTTGAGATATGTCTTGAAGCCACGATGCACCTTTGGCGAGTCATAAAGCACCGTTTGGACCTGGGGATAATCGATTTCCGCAATGGCGAAAATTTTATGATGTTCCGAGTCCACCCAATGTTCCATGACTTTGGCGTGGGGCATCACTAACTGGGTCATGGCATCGATATAGTGCGGGGCTTCGTTGGGCAAAAAACCGGCGGGTTCCGCGTTACCGGACGCCATGTAATCACGCACCGCAACTTCAATAAAACGCGCCACCGTGCCCGCCACTTCTTCCCGGGCGCGGTTATTTGCCGTACTGGCTTCCCGGGAAAAATCCCCCTGGGTATTCACCACACCAACGCCCAGAAAAACCCGCCCTTGCGACGTCTTGGAAGTCTGGGTACCGTGGACCACCCATTGAGGCTTACCGGTTTCATCGACGTTGCGATCGTAGTGTCGCTGCACGGTACCGCAGCCTGTTATTAATATAATAAGCGCGGTAACGATAATCATCTGGATGTATCTATTAATGCCTGACATAACGGCTCCTTTGATTGCCGGACGGTAGTTCAAAACCCGTTACTTTGCAGACCGTGATATGCCGTCAACTCCCCCTTGATGCGGCCCTGAAAGAACGAACGCTATGAATGTGGTGTTATAACCGATGCACCAACGGGTGCATGGTACTATGGACGAGTGCCCGCTGCCCAACAAATAAAACTAACAAGCCTATAAGCTGCAGATGAATAATCCGTGTGCCGGCTTCGCCCTACCAGTAGCAGCCACAGTCAGTAACTCGCAGGTGTACCGGCCATCACGCTGCGACTTGCTACCATCTATTTCATACCAACGTTTATGGGCTGCGCTTTAACTATTCTCCGGGTATCCGCTTGATTCGACAACCGGCCTATCAGTCGTCGACTGAATAAGGTATGACGTTTTCCTGCTCATCCGGATCATTGCGCACCACGATGCCTATTGCCGTTTCGGTGTCGCTGAGATTCACTGGCTGATGCGGCAAATTCGGCGGAATAAAAACAAAATCGCCGGGTTCATTAATGACGGACTTTTTCAGTCCTTCGCCATAGCGCGTTTCCACCCGCCCCTGCAGCACGTAAATGCCCGTTTCAAATGCCCGGTGATAGTGGGCATCCGCCCTTGCGCCCGGTGGAATCACGACCAGGTTCATGGAGATTTGTTTGGCGCCGGTGGTGTTGTTGGAGATGCCGAGAAAATAGGGCAGTCGTTGTTTGGTAAAAACCTCCTGTGGAGTTCTCACCGTCACAATGTCAGTGCCATAGGGTGGCGTTTTGCGGGGCCCTTGCTCAGCGTTGTCACTCATGGTTCCTGCTCCTGATATACATAACCTGTTGTTTTTTATATCGAAAAAGCACTTTAACGCGACTGGAGAACAGTCAGTTGAAATCGTTAATGAGAATCATTATCATTAAGGCCAGGCTTAAATTCTACCCCAACGTAAGGATCTTCGTTAATGATGACTACCGTGATACGACCTTTACTACTGATTCCCCTGCTCCTCTGTACCCAGCTGGCACAAGCTGCTGACTCTATTGTGGTTTACTCTGGCCGCAGTGACAAATTTGTCAAACCTGTTATTGAAGCCTTTACCAAGAAAACCGGTATCGACGTCGTGCTTCATAGCGGAAAAGCCACCGGCCTGCTCAATAAATTGCGCCTGGAAGGCAAGCGCACCGACGCTGACCTGTTTTTAAGCAACGACGCTGGCACATTGCAGAAAGGGACCGATCTGGGATTGTTCACCCCCATCCCCCAGTCGATAGCCTCTAACATTGACGCAAACTATCGCGCTAAAGACAACACCTGGATTGGCCTTTCTGCCCGTGCCCGCGTTCTGGTGGTTAACACCAACAGCAAACTGGCAAAGGATGTCGATTCCGTCTTCGACCTGGCGGATGCGAAATTCAAAGGCCAGCTCGGTATTACCAACAGCACCAACGGCAGTTATATCGCCGGGGTCACGGTTTACATACTGGCTGCTGGTAAAGACAAGGTACGCAACTGGCTGCAGGGCATGAAAGACAATGTGGACGGCGAAGTGTTTAACAAACACAGCAAAATTGTCAAAGCCGTGGCATCCGGAAAACTCGCCGTGGGACTGGTCAACCATTACTACATTTACCGGCACCTGGACAAGGAACCCAACGCACCCATTAAAACGGTGCTTCCCGATCAGGGCAAAGACGGCATGGGTGTGGCCTGGAACGTCGCCGGTATCGCGATCAGCAAGCACAGCAAAAAGCAGAAGCTGGCGCAAAAACTGGTGGAATACCTCGCCACCACCGGCCAGAAGCAGTTCGCCGAGGTTAACAAGGAATACCCCACCCGCAAAGGCGTAGACGCCGCCAGGGAAGTACCCCCGGCCGGAAGCTATAAAGTGGCCGATGTTCCCCTGTATAAGCTGGGCACGCAGCGCGATGAAACCATCGATTTAATAGAAGCCGTTGGTATGCCGTAGAACAGCAGCCAGCGAATCTGTTACATTACGGGTTTTATTTTCGGTCACAGTATCACAACCCCTGACCGGTCACACGGCGTGTGTACCGGTCAGGGGTTTATGACTTGATAATGACATATTAATGATAAATCCCGCAGTCGATCATTCGTAATGACAAACCGGTCCTTTGGCGCGTTAGGGAACACCGCTCTTATTGTCGTGCTGTTGGCCGCGGTTCCGCTATGGTTTGTCATTTTTAAAAGCGCCGAACTGGCACCCGGGCAGTGGCTACAGCTATGGACCAGCCGCTTGCCGGTATTGTTGTGGAATACCCTGTCGCTGGCCATTCTGGTGGCCGTTATGTGTTTCGTTCTGGGTGTGAGTGCTGCATGGTGGATCGCCCGCTTCAATTTTCCGGGCCGGCGCTATGCCATCTGGTTAATGTTATTACCGTTAACCATACCCACTTATGTTTTCGCGCATATTTACACCGCCCTGTTTGAAGCGGACGGCTGGCTGGGGCAAGCCTGGATCTGGCTGTTCGGCAACAGCCTGCCGTTACCGGATATCTACAATGTTATCGGCGTGTCGTTGATCCTGTCGCTGGCGGGCTTTTCTTATGTGTTTTTGATGGCCCACGCTGCACTGTCGATATCCACCCAAAGCCTTGAAGAGGCGGCCCGCATCCAGGGCGCTCACAAATGGCAGGTTTTCTTCCGGGTAAATTTACCGTTACTCAGGCCCGCCATCGCCGCTGGACTGGCCATTGTCGTATTACACGTGTTGTCTGATTTTGGCGCCGTAAGCATGCTGCACTACCAGACTTTTACCTTGAGTATTTATTTGCAGATGGCCGGGCGTTTTGATTACCAGGCGGCGGCGGGACTGTCCCTGGTGCTGGTATTGTTAAGCCTGACGTTTCTGGTGCTGGAGCGTTTTTTTCGAGCGCGCCAGCGCTATTACACCAACCGGCAACGGCGCGCGCATCAACTCAAATCGGTTACCCCGTTTATGACCACGATGATCTGGCTGTGGCTTGGCGCCATCACCTTGTTCGCATTTATTTTGCCCGTACTTTGGATGATCTCCTGGAGCTGGGAAGCGTGGATCAAAGATCTTATTGATCGGGAGTTTTGGGGTTACACCATTAATTCGTTAACGGTGGCCGCGTTGTGCGCCACCATCGCGGTAGCCTGTGGCCTGCCCATTGCCCTGTTCAACAATCGGCAACACTCCAGATACAGCAATACATTGATTCAGTTATCAAGTGTTGGCTTTGTTTTACCGGGTCCGGTGGTGGCGCTCGGAATACTGAGCTTTGTGCTGGCAGCGTTGCCGGTGCTTTATGGCGGGCTGATTGCGCTGGTACTGGCGCTGGTCATCCGCTTCCTGCCCCTGGCGGTGCAATCACAGGATGCCGCCATGCAACAACTCACCCCCTCCATTGAACAGGCAGGCCGTATTTTGGGCGCGACACCCTGGGAAAACTTAAAACGGGTGATCCTGCCCATGATCAGCGGCGGTATGGCCGGCGCCTGGGTACTGGTGTTTATTGATACGTTGAAAGAATTGCCCGCGACGTTACTGTTGCGACCCACCGGGTTTGACACTCTGCCAGTGAGAATCTGGATTGAGGCCAGCGAAGAGATGCTGGAACTGGCTGCACCGGCGGCGCTGATGCTGGTGGTGGGTACCCTGCCGGTGCTGTGGATAATGATGAAGAACGAGAAAAAATATACCCTTTAACGGGTCTGTACATTACTCCGGTGTTTGACGCTGTGACTCGTCATAAAACCGGATCTGGCGTTGCAAAACTTCGCGGTCAACGGGCGACAGCACTTCGTCCACGATGCGGTTTACCTTCACCGGCTTGTCACCGATCTCCGCTTTTTTCCAGGGTACGATGTACAACACTTTCGGCAATTCGGATGCGCCCTGGATATTGGCTTCATCCAGTTCGAGGCGGTCCTCGGCATGAACCGCTGTCAGGGTCAGCGCGAACATCGATCCCAGTACCAGGCGTGTGATATTGTTTGTCATGGCTATGCTCTCAACTTTCCAGGTTTCAACTCTGGTCTTTCAATATTGAACTTTGGACTTTCGCTTTTCAAAGTTCGCCGGCTATCTATATGCTTCCTATATGCTTCGTTGGCTATACACCTGTGTGTGACACCGGTCACTATTCCATGCCCACATCAAATAATTCGCTGCGCTCCAGTTTAGCGTAGCGCACCGGGCGCAGTTTGCGCAACGCAATAAAGCTTTTTTTGACCCATTCGTCATAAACACCGTCCTTGACACGGTCGGCGTTAGTCTCATGGATCTCAATGGCCTTCTCCTCGAAGGGATAAGCCTGTTCTTCGAGCAGGAGATCATATTGCTCCAGTTCCGTGGATGACAGCCCCTTGGGGCGCTCCGAAGCAAACAGGCCGCGGCTGAAATCGTTGTAGACTTCAGCGATACGATAAGTGGATGCCGTGGTCACTTCGGCGACACCAAAATTGGCAGCCCTGGTATAAGCGTCGATGACTTCTTTCATGGCCGTCTTTTTCTTTTTCAGGTTAACCTTTAATGGCTGTACCAGGTGAATGCCGCGGTAATTCTGAAAAGCCGGTTCGACCAGTTCCAGCGTCGCCTTTGCCGCCAGAAATTGAGTGCGCTCGGTTGACTTGCCTTTTTCATTGGCGGCGACAATCTCTTTCAGCCAGTGACGGCGTTTTTCGTTGTTTCCGGTTTGCTTGTAATAATCGGCGACTTTCTGGCGCGCCTCCGTAGCCTGCTCCATGGGTTGTGGAAACTCATCAATGTAGCGCTGATAAATTCTTACTGCGTTACCTTGTTCGTTCGACTTTTCATAGAACTCCGCCATTTGCCACAACATGGCCTGCTTGCGCTCCGGATCCTGTTCACCGCCATAAAGTTTGTCATAAGTGGCGGCCGCTGCGGCCCAGTTGTTTTCTTTCTCATACGCAAAGGCCAGTTTCTCGGTGGCACCCTGCACAAACTTGTGATCGGGATAATGTCGGATAAAACCTTTCAAGACATCAATGGTGCGGTTCCAGATGCCGGCAGTGGCCAGAACAGCCGCGGCATCATATTCGGCATTGGCTCTGATCGAAGCCGTAGGCGCCACTTCACCGATTCGCAAAAAGTGGTCAGCCGCCACTTCGTACTTACCCTGTTCTTTGGCCTGTTCCGCCTGTTTATAGATGGCCGCCGCCATCCGGTCGACATGCGTCTTGCGGTCCTTGTCATTCTTTAGCCGCATGCGTAACCGCGACAAGCTGGCCTGTTCCGCCTTGGCATAGTTGCCCAGCTCGAACTGCGAACTGGCCACGATTGCCCAGGCTGATGCCACCACCTTTTTATCCAGTTTTTTACGGGAATCAAGATCAATCAATTGCGAGGCAATGTTCGACGCTTCGCCGTAACGTTTAAGATCCACCAGCTCCTCTGCCGCTTTTAGCAATACCTGCGGCGTTCGCTTGTCACCGGGAAACGCTTCGGCAAAACGCAATGCGCTATCGACCGTTTGGTGGCGCTTGGCAGTATATTTATCACCCTGGCCTTTTAATTGTGCGAGAATTTTCCGGTGTGTCAGCAACGCGGCATAACCGGCTTCCGCACTCTT
>JASFMT010000213.1:0-6489 GCA_050117455.1 Gammaproteobacteria bacterium
GCCGCTTTGGCCTGGCCTGTCATATGGGATTGTGGATTAACTTACCCACCATCGGCGTCGCCAAGTCACGGCTGGTGGGCACTCACCAACCGGTGGGCATTCACAAGGGCGACTGGCAACCGTTAATGGATGAGGATGAAACCATCGGTGCGGTATTACGAACGCGGGATAATGTCAGGCCGTTGTTTGTATCTGCCGGCCACAAAATCGGCCTGGATGCGGCCATTGATTACACGTTGCGTTGCACAACCCGCTATCGCCTACCGGAAACCACCCGCTGGGCGGATAAACTGGCATCGGGAAGGTAATATCAAACGGCAGGAAGGTTCCTGGCCAGCAACCCGTTGGTCACGTTGCCATCGACAGGTATTGGAATTCTAACCACGTAGCCACTGCCCGGGGCACAATCCATGCTCTCCCCGGTTTCACTTTCAATGTGATTGACTTCAAACTGGTAATTCCCATCCGGTAGAATAACTTCCAGCTGATCGCCGGTATCGAAACGGTTTTTCACTATAATCTGTGCCAGGCCGGTAGCCTTGTCAAAGCTGGCAATTTCACCCACGAATCGTTGCTTGCCTTTATCGGAGTAGTTATTGAGATAGTTTTGATAGGCCTGGTCAGGATGGCGCTGATAAAAGCCGTCCGTGTAGCCCCGGTTCGCCAGATCCTCCAACTGCTTATATAAAGCAGGATCAAATGGCTTGTTTGCCACCGCATCGTCGATAGCCTGCCGGTAAATTTGCGCGGTGCGCGCGACGTAATAGTGGGACTTGGTGCGCCCTTCAATTTTCAAACAGTCAATACCAATATTCACCAGCCGCTCAACGTAATGCACGGCGCGCAAATCCTTGGAATTCATAATATAGGTACCTTGCTCGTCTTCCATGATCGGCATATATTCCCCCGGCCGGTTTCCCTCCTCAATAAGGTAAACCTGGTCCGCCAGCGGATGGCGCTTGGCGTTCGTAGTATCGGGAAACGCTTCAGGATTCTGTATCGCCGACATACCATCAAAGTCAATTTTTTCCAGTTGCACCTGCACGTCACCGGCCTGGTCCTCGCTACCCTTGTGCACCTTATATTGCCAACGGCAGGCGTTGGTACAGGTACCCTGATTCGGATCGCGATGGTTAAAGTAACCGGACAACAAGCAACGGCCGGAATACGCGATACATAACGCACCGTGCACAAATACTTCCAGTTCCATATCAGGACATTGCTGGCGAATCTCCGCGATTTCATCCAGTGACAATTCCCGTGACAGAATAACCCGCGTCAACCCCAGCGACTGCCAGAATTTTACGGCGGCATAGTTAACCGTATTGGCCTGCACCGACAAATGAACGGGCATCTCCGGCCAGGTTTCCCGTACCATGGCAATCAAACCGGGGTCCGCCATGATCAGCGCATCCGGCCCCATTTCGACTACCGGTTTCATGTCCGCCAGAAAGGTCTTTACTTTGCTGTTGTGCGGCATGATATTGCTGGCCACAAAAAACTGCTTGCCCTGCTGATGAGCCTCACTAATACCAATTTCCAGATTGGCCATGTCAAAGCTGTTGTTGCGCACCCGCAAACTGTAACGCGGCTGGCCGGCATAAACGGCATCGGCGCCAAACGCAAAGGCGTAACGCATGTGCTTCAAAGAGCCCGCCGGGGAAAGCAGCTCCGGTTTGCGAGATATGGATTTTACAGACATCGTGAATCTTCAACGCCGGGAAAAGAATGGGGTATTTTACCCGATGATGGAAAGTTCCGTCACCTGATTTAGGCAGCAGTTTTCGTTCAATTTATTGCGAATCCGTTGCAGTTTTCGGCTCCGGGGCATGCCGCAACATAATTAACCCTACAATCAGTAGTATCGTCGGAATACCGATGATGGAAGCATAAATAAAGAAATTGGAATAACCGTCTGCCTTAACGATCTCACCGGAAAACCCGCTGAGGAATTTGCCCAACAATGTCATGAGCGAACTAAATAAAGCATATTGTGTGGCGGTATAGGACTTATTAACCAGTGCCGACAAATACGCAATAAAGGCGGATTGGGCCAGGCCGGCGCTGATGTTGTCGGCGGCAATGACTACTGCCAGCCAGTAAATATCTTTGCCAACCGTCGCTAAATAGGCGAACAGCAATGTGGTCACGGCGACCAAAATAGCACCCAGCAATAAGGGCCGCATAATGCCGAACCGCATGACCAGCACACCGCCCAGTGCGGCGCCCACCAACGTCATGATAAAACCGAACAACTTGGTAATGTTGGCAATTTCCGCCAGCTCAAACCCAAGATCCACGTATAAGGTATAAGCCATGGACCCCATAAATATGTCGCTGATACGGTAAATGGATATGAGCGCCAGCACCATAAACGCGATCAGTATGCCAAAGCGATAAAAGAAATCCACAAACGGACCCACGACCGCGCCCAGCACCCAGTCAATAATGATCTGAAATGATCTGTTGTTTCTGTTCAACGCCACGACAGCAGAGACGATAAATGCCAACCCAAACAACACGCCAAGAAACATATCGTAGTTGTCAAACAACAATTGTATGTTGATCAGGTCTATAGATAAAATCAGGCTGATAAAGGAGTTGAGCAACACCACCGGGAACACTATCGAGAAAAACAATAAAATGGCCAGAAAAAAGATAATGAACAACGCGATACCAAACGTGAGAATGGCTTTGAACGCCGGCGGAAACTTGTCAAAGTAGTCGTTCACAACGGACCTAGGCATAATCTGCTCAAGGCGGTTGGTCATGATGGGTTCGTGTATCACCAACACCGTGATAATGCCAACACTGACACAGGCCGCCATGACCAGATAGGCGATGGTCCACGATGCATATTGCGCAATGTATAAAGCACCGGCGCTGGAAACCAGAACCGCCAAGCGGTAACCAAGAATATACGTGGATGCCATAGCCGCCTGGTATTCCCTGGCAGCGGATTCAATGCGAAAGGCATCGATGCTGACATCCTGGGTCGCGGAGGAAAACGCTACCAGCAACGCAAAGCAGGCCATGTTAAACGGAAACTTAACCGGATCCGTGAATGCCATCAGGATCAGGCCCGTGGCGATGCCGATTTGTGCTACCAGCATCCAGCTGCGCCGATGACCCAGGGTATTGGTGAGTACGGGAATCTTTAAATTATCCACCACCGGCGCCCAGAAGACTTTGATGGAATAGGTAATGCCGATCCAGCTGAAATAACCGATGATGGCAATATCCAGATCCACTTTTTTCAACCAGGTGAGCAAAGTGGCGAAAACCAGCAGGAAGGGTAAACCGGCGGAGAAGCCCAGAAACAACATCACCAATACCGGCTTTTTGGTATAAACCGCGAACGACTCCGACCACGAATGTTCTGAATTACTTTGGAACAGATTTTTTAGCAACGACTATCCCCTGCTGCGAGCATGATTGACCGGTGTGGTGCCGTAACCGTATTGTCTCAAAAGGCATATATAACAATTAGTTACACTACCACCATACGGCAATTTGCCGGAAAAAACAAACCGGCAAGACGTAACAATATATTCATATTTCGCACCGACCGGGCAAATGTTTGCACTGGTTTTTGCAACGTTTTTTGCAACCGCAGCGATTCCCGTTAAAATGGGCTTTTCGTTACCAAATCAGGTATTTGTGCCGTGAAGTTCCAGACCGAAGATTTCAAAAAATGGAAGAACCGCCGTATCACCTTACTGGGCATGTCCGGGGTGGGCAAGACTTATTTATCCAATATATTAATGAAAGCCGACTGGTTTCATTATTCCGGCGATTACCGCATCGGTACCCGCTACCTGGACGAACCGATCCTGGACAATATCAAGCAACAGGCCATGCAGGTGCCGTTCCTGCGCGACTTATTGCGCACAGATTCGATTTATATTTGCAACAACATTACCGTGAATAACCTGCAACCGGTATCCAGTTTTCTGGGCAAACTGGGCAATCCGGAACAGGGCGGCTTGCCGCTGGATGAATTCAAACGCCGGCAACACTTGCACCGGGAAGCGGAAATTGCCGCCATGAAAGATATCCCGGAGTTTGTACGCAAGGCGAAGGAAATCTACGGCTATCGGCATTTTATTAACGACGTGGGCGGCAGTATTTGCGAACTGGATGATGACGAAGTAACGCGCATTCTCACTGAGCACACCCTGATTTTATATATCAAGGCCAGCAAAGAGGACGAAGAGGAACTGATACGCCGTTCCGAAACCGATCCCAAGCCCCTCTATTATCGGGAGGAGTTCCTGGACGAGCAGCTGGCTATTTATAAAAAGGAAAAGGATGTCGATTATGTCGCGTTAATTGATCCGGATGATTTTGTGCGCTGGATATTCCCCAAACTGTTTTACGCGCGGATCCCGCGTTACGAAGCCATTGCCGATCAGCATGGCTACACGGTGACAACCCGGGAATTATACCAGGTGCGTGATGAAAAAGACTTTCTGGAATTACTGGCGGTCGCCGTGGGCCGTCAATCGACGTAACGAACCTCTAAAGATTAACTGCCCGGATATTAACAAACGGAAACAGCATTCATGCCATTAGTTGCCAATTCCCAATTACCCACTTTTCAGCGACTTAAGCAGGAGGGCGAATCGGTCCTTGATCCGGACCGTGCTGCCCATCAGGATATCCGTGAGCTGCACATAGGCCTGCTGAACATGATGCCCGATGCCGCGCTGGCAGCAACCGAGCGGCAGTTTTTCCGGTTGGTGGGTGAAAGTAACCAGATTGCGCAATTTCACATGCATCCGTTTACCTTGCGGCAACTGGAACGCAGCCCCGAAGGCCAGCAACACGTGGAGCAGTACTACGAGTCCGTCGAGCAGGTTATGGAAGACGGTCTTGACGCCTTGATCATCACCGGCGCCAATGTCACGCATCCGGATCTGTCAGAAGAGCCGTTCTGGAAACCGCTGGAAGAAATCGTTCAGTGGGCCTATGAAAATGTCACCTCCACGCTTTGTTCATGCCTGGCAACGCACGCCGCCATGGAGTTTCTCCACGGTCAGAAACGTTACCGGTTGCGGCGCAAACGCTGGGGGGTGTTTCATCATGAAGTGATGGCGCGCCAGCATCCCCTGGTGACCGATGTGAACACGTTGTTTAACGTGCCCCATTCGCGCTATAACGAAATCAGCCGGGAACAATTTGAAGCTGCGGGGTTGCATGTGTTGGTGGAAAGCGAAAAGGCCGGGGTGCATCTTGCCGTTAGCGCTGATCAGTTCCGGATGGTTTTTTTCCAGGGTCACCCGGAATATGACACTATTAGCCTGCTAAAAGAATACAAGCGGGAAGTCATCCGGTTCATCAATGGTGCTCGTAAACGGTACCCGCGCTTTCCCAAGAATTATTTCACCCTGCAGATACAGGCAATATTAAGGGAATACCGGGACCGGGTTCGCGCAGCGCTGGCGTCTAACAGCCCCATCCCTGAATTTCCCGAAAAGCTGGTGACCGAAAGATTGCACAACACCTGGCATGACACGGCCGAGGCCGTGATTAATAACTGGATCGGCAAAGTTTACCAGATTACCAACAATGATCGTAAACTGCCGTTTATGGAAGACGTGGACCCGGACAATCCGTTGGGCCTCAATTAATTCAAGCGCCGATGACTACGGCCGCGCACGGGTAAACAGGTCCCGGACGAAATCCCAAAGGGTTTCGTGTTTCATGTCCCGAAACTCACCGGCATCCAGAAATACGCCGAAACAGGTGGCGCAGCCCTCGTACCAGATATGGTGCTGCTCCTTGTCCACCATGCGAATCATGGGCGTATTGCACACCGGACACTGGATACGGTCCACTTCGTTGTATTGCTTGCCCACGTCGCTGGGACCGGTATCAATTTCTTCGGAGCCGTCCATTTTTTTCAGTTCTTCCAGCTCCAGCATATCAAACCACAAACCGTTACAGTTGATGCAGCGGTCGATTTCAACGTCCTGGTAAGTCACCTTCTCCATTGCCTGGGCACACTTGGGGCATTGCATACACAAACTCCTTCTTTCACGATTTGGCAGTTATATAGTTTTTGTATAAAGTAATTAATAGTCATTCACCTTAATCCAGGTCAAGTGAAATGCCGATGAAACAGGTATTCTGGTTGTTAATCGCGTTTCGTCGCGTCTTAATCACTAACGAATCTATACTTTGACCATGAACGAGTCCACGCAACAACCCGATCCGCTGGGTACCCTGGCATTACGCCAGGTGGCCATTGACACCTACAAGGAAAACGTCGCTTACATGCATCGCGACTGCGAAATTTACCGAGCGGAAGGATTCCAGGCATTGTCCAAAATCGAGGTTTCCGCGGACGGGCAACGCATTTACGCGGTACTGAATGTGGTGGATGATTCCCATATCGTCGCACCGGGCCAGCTGGGATTATCGGAACAGGCTTTTTCACAGCTGGGGCTGCCCGTCGATCACCGTGTTAAAGTGGCTCAGGCGGAA
>JASFMT010000214.1:0-6473 GCA_050117455.1 Gammaproteobacteria bacterium
CTGACATAGTCATCGGCGCCAATTTCCAGACCGACGATACGGTCAACGGTCTCACCGGCACCGGAAACGATAATGATTCCAATATCATAATGCTCCCGTAAATAGCGGGCGATGGTTAAGCCGTCTTCGCCGGGTAAGCCCACATCAAGCAGTACCACCAATGGTAATTGCTGCTCCAGTTGCTGGCGCAGGGATCTACCATCCGCTGCCTGCTGCACGTTATAGCCGTGTTCACTGAGGTAATCCTGCAGTAATTCCCTGACGTCCGGGTCATCGTCAACGACCAGGACATTAATGTTTTCCTCGAGCTGTTCAGCATTAAGGTTTGCCATGTTTCTTTTTACCTTTTATATTTCAGCAAACTAAATTACAGGAAGCAACGACCGGGACGTTGCCGTGTCAGCTGGGCAACGGGACCGTTTATGCGGGTGTATCAGGAATTTTAGTGTGGTTGCGGGATTTTAGCAATCTACTATCGCAGATCGGAATCGTAGCTCATGGCGGATGACGCCTGGCGGTTGATAGTGTCGGCGAGCCAAAACAACAGGGGAATGACAAACATCCAGCAAATACCAATGGTTAGCAAACCCGAATAGGGCAGGTCGCCACCGTCAATGTTCAAAGCGCCAAGTTTATGGCCGGCGTAGTAGGCCATCGGTGCGAACACAAAACCGGCCAGTGGTTGCAGCCAGAAATTGCGCCGCAACCACCCCAGGCTATGGTTGATGGTAATGGCAAACAGCATCCACAAGGCAATCAGCCACAATGGCGCCAAAGAGGCGCCAGGAGTCAATGAATTGCCAGGATTAGCGGAGGAAAATACGCCCTGGGAAATAAGCGTGGAATCAATGATGGTACCGACGATGCCGGCACCTATTACGATTGAAAGCTCGTTCCAACGCTGTTTCACCAGTATCATATGCATGAAAATAATAACCGCAATGGCGGAGACCGCCAGCCATTCAATGTTGCCCGCTGCTCCAAAAACCGCGGCAAACCAGCCGGCCTGAAACAGGACAAAGTTGATGACGATAGGCATTTAGTGGCTATCCATTTCTGGTAACAATGGTTTGTCGCGATTTAACGGCTTGGTAAAAATATAATGCACGTCACTGATGGTTCGCTCGGCAAATCCGCCTTCGCAGTAGCATAAATAGAAGTCCCACATGCGGAGCAATGAATCAGGATAGCCGCGTTGTTTTATCGCATTTCGATTGGAAAAAAGTTTGTCCCGCCACAAGCGCAATGTTGTTGCATAATGCGAACCGAAATCCTCCAGGTGTACCAGCCTTAAGTCTGATGCGGTGGTAGTAGACTGCAAAATCGCGGTGTTGGATGGGATACAACAGCCGGGAAAAATATAGCGCTGGATAAAGTCCACCGAGCGTTTTGCCTGCTCGAAACGTTGATCCGCAATGGTAATCGCCTGGATTAACATATTGCCCTCAGGTTGCAGTAGCTCACTGCATTTTTCGAAAAACGTATTGTAGTAGCGATGCCCGACTGCTTCGATCATTTCAATAGATACCAGCTTATCGTATTTTCCTTGCAAGTTACGGTAGTCCTCGAAAAGCAACGTGATCCTGTCTTCGAGGTTTTCTTCCCGGATTCTGCGTTTGGCCCACTCATATTGATTTCTGGAGATAGTCGTCGTGGTGACGTGACAGCCGTAGTGTTTGGCCGCATAGATCGCAAAACTTCCCCAGCCCGTACCGATTTCGACGACTCGGTCGGTTTGTTTGAGCGCAAGCTTGTCGCAGATACGTTTCAATTTTGCAAGTGAAGCTTCTTCCATGGTGGCACCGTCGTGATCGAATATTCCACAGGAATACATCATGGTTGGGTCCAGGAACAATTCAAAAAAATCATTACCAAGATCATAATGGGCAGAGATATTTTTACGGCTGCCGGTGAGGGTATTGCGGTTAAGCCAATGGGCTAATTTGCGCACCGGTGATAATAAGTTTACCCAGCCGTTTTCCATATCATCGAGTAAGTCCATATTGCGCGACATAATTCGCACCACGTTGGTGAGATTGTCTGATTCCCAGTGGCCGAGTATATATGCCTCGCCGGCGCCAATACTTCCACCGAAGGCCAGCTGGGAATAAAACCCGGCATTGTTGACCTGAATCTGGGCCGCAACCGGGAATGCGGGAGTTGGTTCACCAAAAGTATAGCGTTGGCCGTTGTCTTGAATTATTAACTGTCCAGTATGCAGTTGCTTCAATCGGCTAAGCACTATTTCCTTTCCCAACAGCGAAAACATGCCGGGCGCTTTGGGTGACTTCATGGTTGGCATCAATGACTGGGTGTTTGTATTCATGATTCATTTACCGTTGGTTGTGTCTTTAAAGTTTTCACCCCGTGTTTCGGGTGAGTGTATAATGGCACCTTTTTTAACCACAGTTTAAAGGCCTGGTAATAAATACCGGCTGTGACTTTCGCGGTCATTACCGGGAATTGCGCAAGCGTTTTGGCGAGATTCCAGGAGGTGATCGGGCGGCGCTTCATGACCATGGTGGCGTCAAACACTTTATTATTACCGCCGTTTCCGGCCTGGTAATTTTCCATGTGCACATTCAACTGTTCATCGGGCTGCATAAACCGCCAGTCATAATCGATGTCCATTTCCATAAAAGGTGAAACATGGAAATCCTTGCCAAAACGATAACGCTTGTTTCGCGTGTTGCCTTCGTTGCGATTCTCCGATAACACATAGCAATGCTGTTCGTTCCAGGGGGTGTTATTGACTTCTGCAACGACGGTTTCCACTTTGGTGTCTGCTTCATCAAAGCAATAATAAAAGCTCACCGGATTAAAACAGTATCCAAAATACCGTAAGTGGGTGAGTAACCGTATTGGTCCCCGTGGCCGGTTACCGGTCTGCTTTTGCACCAGTTGCCGGATAGATTCATCAAGCCTGACGCCAGGTTTGCCATAGTGATCCTCCCGGCGAAATCGGGCCAGTGCTGAGCGCGTACTTGACCATAGCCAGTGCTTATCGAACAATCTCGGCAGTTCATCCAGATCCACGTACATCATGAACAGCCGATAGCGGAACTCATGAGGTATGGGCAGGAAACGACGGTGTCTAACTTGCCCGGTATAGATGCAACTTTTCATGCACAAGACTCCTTTTAAAATGTTCCACTGCATCCAGGGCGCTCACCACCCCGTCCTCATGAAAACCGTTTCGCCAGTAGGCGCCACAATAGAAAGTTCTTCTCGCGCCATTGATCTCTTCCTGGCGTTTTTGCGCGGCAATACCTTCGACGGTGAAAAGCGGATGATCATACTGGATTCGTTTCAGAACCCTGGTTGGGTCAATAGCGTCGGTGTTATTCAGGGTGACACAGAAGGTATTCCTTGACGGCAGGCTCTGCAGGATATTCATGTTATAGGTCACCGCGACTCGCTGTGTGTCGCGGTTTAGGATGTGGTAATTCCATGCCGCCCAGGCCCGACGTTTTTTCGGTAGTAGTTTATGGTCGGTATGCAGTACGGCTTCGTTTCGTTGATAAGGAATTGCACCAAGTACGGATGTTTCGTCCCGGGTGGGGTCGCGAAGTAGTTTCAATGCCTGGTCGCTGTGACAGGCCAGAAATACATGGTCGAATGTCATTGCTTCATGACCGCGTGCTTTGATCAGCACGTGAGTGTCGAAACGTTGAATCCATTCGATGGGCGTGTTAAGAAAAATCTTGTCTTTAAATTCCTGCGTTAATTTCTCAACATAGCGCCTCGAGCCATTTTTAATGACATACCATTGGGGGCGGTCATTGACATTGAGCATGCCATGATTGTTAAAAAAGCGGATAAAAAAATAGGCGGAAAAGTTCATCATGGCCTGCGGTGCGGAGGACCAGATAGCCGCGCCCATCGGGACGATGTAGTTGGTAATAAATTCCTGTGAATAGTTGTTTTGCTGGAGGTATTCGCCCAATGTAATGGAAGTCTCCTCGGCGTTAAGCAAATGCCCGGCCTCTTCGTTGAACCGCAGGATATCCTTTATCATGCGATGAAAAGACGGTTTAAACAGGTTGCGCCGTTGTGCGAACAGACTGTTCAGGGTCGTTCCGTTGTACTCCAGTCCGGTGCGTTCACACTTCACGCTGAAGCTCATATTGCTGGGCTGGATTTCGACGCCCAGTTTATTTAACAACTCAACGAAATTGGGGTAGGTCCAATGATTAAAAACGATAAATCCTGTGTCGATGTCGTGGTGTTCATCATCGAGGTGTATGGAGTGGGTGTGGGTATGGCCGCCCACATGGTTGTTTGCTTCGAAAACGGTGATATCAAAGTGTTTGTTCAGCTGATACGCTGCCACATTGCCAGCGATACCCGTTCCAATAATGGCGACCTTCATGATGACCTCACTGTTTTAAGCATTAAGCGGGTGTATAAACCGCTGGGTAAATAGGAGAGAATTTTGTAAGGAATGCTGAAGGCCTTGGGAAAGTGAATCTCGGGTTTGCGTTTCGCGATCCCGTCCGCAATAATTTTTGCGGCCTCATCGGCCTCTATGCGCAGAGGCATGGGGAAGTCGTTTTTATCGGTCAGGGGAGTACGAACAAAACCGGGGCATACGGTGAAGACATCAATGTTTTCACGGATCAGGTGTATCCGTAAGCCCTGTAACATGTTACGGATAGCGGCTTTGGACGCACCGTAGGCTTCGGCACGTGGGATGCCAGAGAAAGAGACGGTACTACTCATTCCTCCCAACTGCGCGGTCGTCGAATCTCGCAGTAATGGCAGCACCGCCTCTATTCCGTAGACCATACTTAGAAAGTTGGTCGAAATGGTTCGCTCGAACACGGCAGCGTCGAAGCGGTTAATATCGATGTATTCTGCAGTTCCGGCGTTAAATAATACGATGTCCAGTCCGCCCCAAAGTTCCTTTATTTGATTGACTGCCTTGTGGTTTTCCTCTCTGATCGTTACATCAAAAGGAATAATGAGGCATTTGTCATTGCCAATCTGATTGGCTACCTGATTTAGCGGCTCGGCACCGCGGGCAGTAAGCGCCAGCCTGGCGCCGCGCCTGCCTAGCTCAAGCGCAACCGCTTTGCCGATGCCGGAGGAAGCGCCGGTTATCCAGACACGTTTGTTTTCAAAATAGGAATCGTTAATCTTTGCCATGGTTACACCCGTTGTTTGATGAATTTGATAATGGGTCCAAGGAGCGGAAGCCTTTCATATACCAGTTGGCCGGCATCAAAATAGTCGCGGTGAAAATACACCTTATTGTCGTTAAAACGTATCAGGGAACTGCCAGCTATTTTGATGGGTTCATTCCTGGCAAGGGTCTTGTGGTTTAGCAGCATGTTCCACGTGATCATTGCAGAGCCGTCGTTGATGTATGTATCGCGGAATTGAAAGTCACAACTGACCACGTTTTGGTACATTTCGTTAAAGTAATCGCGTAATTTTTCACGTCCATGTATTTTGTGAAATGGATCAATAAAAGTGACGTTATCATCGTAAAGGGTATCCACTAATCCAATGTTGGATCGTTCGAGGTTGGTGAATACGTGCTTGAAATGCTCGACCGTGTCAGTCATGGTGCGCCTCACTTGTTACCAGCCGGCTGTGTTTCTGGTTTGCCGGGACCTGCTTTAGGTCCCAGATAATTCCCGATGCCGCCAGTAGTTTTAAAAAGTAGTACGTGATGTCGATTTCCCACCAGTAAAATCCCTGTCTTGCGGATCCTGGATAATGGTGATGGTTGTTGTGCCATCCCTCACCACAGGTGATCAGTGCAACAAAGAAACTGTTGCGACTATCGTCGCGGGTGTTATAACGCCGCTTTCCAATTTGATGGGCGAGACTGTTAACCGTGTACGTTGCGTGGTAAAGCAGGATCGTGGAAATAAAAAATCCCCAAATTAATAATTGCGGGCCGTTCGTGCCGAGACCGGGAGCAGTTGCGGCAAGGTATTCCCCGAGGCTATATATTCCGATTGCCAGTGCTATGGGGACCGCGATGTCAAAACGGTCCAACCAGATGAGTTCTCTGAATTTCACCAAATCCGGAATACGCTGTAACTTGGGTGGGAAATTGTCCCTGGACATGAACCACCCTATGTGGCTCCAGAGAAACCCATGTTGTTTTGGCGAATGAGCGTCCGATGGTTTATCGGAATTAATATGATGATGTCTATGGTGGGATGCCCACCATAGGGGGCCGCGCTGTCCGGCTGATGCGCCGAGCACCGCAAACAGGAACTGAATCGCCCGCGAGGTTTTAAAGCTTTTGTGGGAAAAGTACCGGTGGTAAAAACCGGTGATTGCCAGCATTCGCAACAGGTACAAACCAAATGCCATGGCAACAGCAATTGGACTCCAACCAACCCAGATAACACCGAGACACATAATATGCATGAACAGAAACGGTACAACTCGAAACCAGTCGACATGTTTAGCGTTGCTTAAAACAGAACTATTTGGTTCAGAGGGGCCCATCT